>DQGV01000099.1:176-2914 GCA_003524705.1 Anaerolineae bacterium
AATATCCCAATGCTCGCCAACTTCAGTTTGACCTATTCCTGCAATAACGACTTCTGTCATGTTTTATCCTATTGTAGGGGCACGATATATCGTGTCCCTACGGTTATAAATTATTTTACCAATCTATCCAAAATTACTTTTTTCAAATCCTCTTGTACAGATTTCCACTCTTGGTCAGAATTCACAACAACCCAACGCTTCGGTTCTTGCTTGACCATTTCTAAATAACCACTTCTTACACGTTTATGGAATTCAACTGTATAAGCATCCATGCGATTCCATTCGACTTCATTTTGGGTTTTACGTTTTAGACCAACTTCAATATCCAAATCCAGCAAAATCGTTAAGTCTGGACTTAATCCGCCAGTTGCGTATTTGACCAAAGCACGAATCTCATCTAAATCTTGTTGATGTCCATAGCCTTGATAAGCAATTGTCGAATCATAATATCGGTCTGAAATCACAATTTCTTTGTCTGCCAATCTCGGCTTGATGACTTGTTCCACAATTTGAGCACGTGCGGATTGATACAACAACGTCTCTGTGCGTGGATGCATTTCCGCGTTTTTCATGTCATGCAAAATATCACGTATCTGCTCGCTGATAGATGTTCCGCCCGGTTCACGAGTTGGGAATACAACATGTCCCTGCTCGCGGAGAAATTCCACGAGATGCGGAATGTGTGATGTCTTGCCAGAGCCTTCGGGACCTTCGAGAGTGATGAACATAACGGGATTCGTTATTTGGGAGTCGGGATTCGGTTTGAATTTCCAATTCCCGAATCCCGATTCTCAAATTCCTATTCTCTAAAAATTCTCACATGCCGCCGTGGTTCTTTGCCATACGAATGACTCACCAATTCCGCTTTGCGAGCCATTTCATGTTGCAGTCTGCGAACTAATGAAGGTCCAGGTGGTAAATCAACCCAGCGTTCGCCGTTCAACACAGCCGCAATCGCTTGTTGCGTTTCACTACGCACATCATCCATCGTATCACGCGGCGTGTGTTCGGTTAAGTTATACAAGTCACCGATAAATTGTTCCACTTGCGAAACAGAATTTGCACGCAATACATAAATTGGCATGCCACGGCTTTCAGCATCGATCACAGTTTGTTCGCGATTGCGATAATACGTTCGCAGCGTCACCAACACATCGGCTTCGTTCACATCCGCTACCACAACAGCAGGCACACCAAGTCGCTTGGCGGCTTGCATCAATCTATTGCGTGCCACGCCATACGCAAAAATTCTTACGGTTTGTAATTTTGCTCCATTGTTTGAAATCACTGGCGGATTAATCGATTCGGAGCGAAGATTCTGTTGAGGTTCAGAAGCAGGTTGACGTTTAGAACGAGGCGTGGATTTTGTTGTCGCTTCTGTCTTCGGTTTGGCTTGAGTGGCTTTTTCAATCACCACTTGTCCCGATTCATCGCGCGTGCGAATCTCAGGTGCCATCGGCATATCGCGTAAAAGCGAATCAACTGCAGTCATAATATCAAGATGAACAGCAAATCGTTCACGATGTTGAATTTCAATCAACACATCAAACGTTGGAGGTGCGCGTCTTTCTAAAACAGTTTTTTGTGTACCGCGTCTGCGGGCTTCTTCATCAGACAAAGTGACGGCTTCAATCCCACCGACCAAATCACTTAAGGTTGGGTTGAGTAAAAGATTATCAAGTGTTTGACCATGTGCCGTGCCAATGAGTTGCACACCACGTTCTGCGATTGTGCGCGCGGCAAGTGCTTCGAGTTCGCGTCCAATTTCATCAATGACGATGACTTCGGGATTATGATTTTCAACCGCTTCAATCATCACTTCATGTTGTTGTGTTGGAACTTTCACTTGCATACGGCGTGCTTTACCAACAGCAGGATGCGGTACATCACCATCGCCACCAATTTCATTGGATGTATCAACGATGACAACGCGTTTATTTTCGGCGAGAATACGCGCGGCTTCACGAAGCAAAGTTGTTTTACCAACGCCAGGTCTACCGAGAATCAAAACGGATTTTCCCGATTCGATAATATCTTGAATGATATCTACGGTTCCGTACACTGCACGCCCCACACGGCAAGTTAAACCAACAATGGCGCCGCGTCTGTTGCGAATGGCAGAAATGCGATGAAGTGTACGCTCCATGCCCGCGCGATTATCCGCATCAAACTCGCCGATGCGCTCGGTGATATGGTCAATTTCTGTGCGTGTGATTTCTTTTTCTGATAATGTAATTTCGTTTTCAACAAAACGTGCCGCGGGTAAACGCCCAAGGTCAATGACGATTTCGATTAACTTGTCACTGTTGTTGGCTTTTTCCACCGCATGGCGTAGATTCGCTGGAAGAACATCTAAAAGGACATCAAGGTCGTCTGTAATTTTATGTTGTGTCATATTTTAAGTTTCGGGTGTCAGGTTTCAAGTATCAGGTTAACAGATAAATGAAACGTGAAATAGGAAAGAAGAAAAGGGAAAGGCACGCGGAAGTTTCTCGCGGCTTGGGTTTTGCAAAAGGGGGAATTAAAAAAGTGAAATGTTGAACATGGCGAAATACCTGCCTTGTTAGTGGAATAAGACACGCCGAGGGATTGGTCACGTCTAGCTCTATTATAGCAGGGTAGCGGTTAACGGAGAATTAAAGAGTTATATTAATTTTTTCAGGGTTTTTACCACAGAGAACACAGAGACCACTGAGTTTTTTTTTATTTCTCTGTGTTCTTCGTGGTCTCTGTGGTGA
>DQGV01000370.1:0-369 GCA_003524705.1 Anaerolineae bacterium
TTCTTCTTTCCTTCAACAACGAGTGTAAACTCCCCGCGCGGTTCTTTGGATTCAAAATATTTAATCCCATCATTTACGCTTCCACGAAAGTATTCTTCGTAGAGTTTTGTCATTTCGCGGGCAATGCAAATTTGACGATCCCCTAATGTTTCGTGAATATCTGCAAGTGAATCTAACAAACGATGCGGAGATTCAAGAAATATAAGTGTATAAGATTGTTCAGTAACTTGTTCGAGAGATTTTTTTCGTTCGTTTTTTTTATGCGGAAGATAACCGAGATATAAAAACGAATCTGTCGGTAAGCCGGAGACTGTTAAAGCTGAGATAGGTGCTGAGGGTCCGGGAACAGGTTTCACGTCAAAGCCTGAG
>DQGV01000370.1:679-1089 GCA_003524705.1 Anaerolineae bacterium
TGCATCTGAAACTAAAGCAACATCGCCTTGTGAAAGCGTATCAAGAATTAAATCTAGTTTGTTGATTTTGTTGTGTTCAAAATAACTGGTATATGCGGTTTTGATTTTGAAATGATCGAGCAAAATTTTTGTGTGGCGAGTATCTTCGGCGGCGATGAGAAGCGCCTCATGCAAAATTCGCACGCCGCGCGGATTCATATCTTCAAGGTTGCCGATGGGGGTTGCAACAAGATACAGAGTTCCCATTTGGTTATTGTATCATTCTGTTTTGAAAATAAAACGCGGATTCTTTTGAATCCGCGTTTGTGGTTTTATTGTTTTTTTACTCACAGCCCCGCATTTGCACTTCGGTTATGACACAACCCGCATCTTGCGGTGGAATTGCTACACAACATTGATTGGCTGAATCA
>DQGV01000370.1:1346-4707 GCA_003524705.1 Anaerolineae bacterium
ACACAACATTGATTGGCTGAATCAAATGTTGAGTCTGTGGAGCATTGATTCAATTCTGTGTTTGTCAATGGAGGTGGTTGACAAACTTTAAAGTCTAATTCAAGAAAATTGGGTCCGCTACAAGAAACAACTTGTCTAGTTCCACTGGTTGATTCTACTTTGCATGTGGCTTCAGGATTGAGGGCTTCAAAAGTTGTATCAAGTGGAATTGCAAATAAAGCGTAAGCCCTTCTTTGCAAACAGCGATTGTCTGTTAGACGTACTTCTGGCACAGGAAAAGTTACATCAGCAGAACAAGCCGGGGCAAACACAGGCGCAGATGTTTCAGTAATCGGCACTGTTGTTAATGTAGGTTGTGTTTCTACAACGGTTGCAGTGACGATTGGTTCTGGTGGCATGAGTTGATTGCGGATTAAGAAAAAGCCAATCAATGCAACGACTAAAACAACGCCAACGACAATTAAGCCTGTGCGGTTTTTAGCTGGAGCAACCGTATTGTTATTAGAATTAAGACGAGATGTAACCCCACTGTTGGTGCTAAAAGTTAAGTTGCCTTCTTCACCAAATGCAATTTTGTTTAATGCTTTTGCAAGTTCAATGGTATTTTCATAACGACGATTTTTATCCTTTGCCATTGCCGTTTTGATTAATTCATCTACTTCGGGTGGCAGTTCGGGCATGTCTTTTAGAATTTCTGGCACAGGTTCGGTGATGTGTTTAACTACCACACCCATCGGAGTATCAGCACTGTAAGGTTGATGACCCGTCAGCATTTGATAAATAATCACACCCAAACCATAAACGTCACTGCGTGAGTCAATGTCTTTGCCTTGCGCTTGCTCTGGACTCATATATGCAGGCGTACCAATCACACCGCTTCCGGTCAAGTTGCTACCTGATTCAGCAAGTTTGGCAATGCCAAAGTCCGAAATAAACGGGCTACCGTTTTCATCGAACAAAATGTTATCGGGTTTCAAATCACGGTGGATAATGTTCTTACGGTGCGCATGTGCTAACCCTTGTGCAACTTTTCCGATAATAACGGCTGTTTCTTGAGTAGTGAACTTGCCTTTCGCAATTAAATCAGAAAGTGAACCACCCGTCATATAACGCATTACATAAAATGGCTGACCTTCAATATCTCCCACATCATACACAGGCACAATTGCCGGGTGTTCTAACGAAGCAACTAACTTAATTTCTCTTTCAAAACGGGCACGAAATTGCGGGTCATGTAACATTTCGCGTGGCAAAATCTTAAGTGCCACTTCACGGTCGAAACTAGGGTCGTATGCACGATAGACCGTTGCCATACCTCCGCGTCCGAGTTCTGTTTTGATAATGTAACGTCCAATTTGTTCAGGGATTGGCATATCCGCAAGTATAAACCAGCCAGAATGATGACGCAAGCAACGCAGGTATGATTTTTATGCAGTTAATATTTTCAGTTACCGACCAGCATTCCCCAAGGTTTCATACGTTTGTAACAGACTCACTAAAATACCATCTGTAAATGTGTGCATCTTGGCATACATCTGCGAAGTTTGCATCATTGGCATTTTGGCTTCACTACAAGTTTTTATTACTGCTTCAACCAAAATGTTACGAAAAAATAAAAAGGCACACGTCGCGTCCACATAACTCAAGTTGTAGCGTCTGGCACGTGAAGCGTATTCATACCCAATCGCGTATGCTTCCGTCGCCGCATCTTCCCCTTCACTGGATAAATAATTCATCAACCCATGAAAAATAGAACGCCCACTCAAACGATATTGCGCACGCGCCTCTTCATCTAATTTTTGATACCAAGATTCGGCTTCCAAACTTCCTTCTGAAATTTGGATTCGCAAACTGCGCATAATTTCTTGCATGATTTGATTCGCATCAAACCTTGAGGGGAAACTTGATTCTGCCCACAGCGATATTTCATTACGCCTATACCTGCGATGCCCACCCTGTGTTTTATGCACCGGCAAAATCCCTTTATCAGACCAAAGCCTTACCGTGCTAGGATGAACTCCCAGCATATCTGCCGCATCACTTAAAGAAAGCCATTCGTTCATTGTGTCTCACTATTTACAAAAAAATTTATTCAGCCGTCATAGCTATTTTATCTGTAAATGATGGTTCTTCCACTTGTTTTTTGAATTTAGCAACATCAATACGTGTTAACAACACTGCGGCGATTAACAATAACAAGGCTTCAATGCCAAATACCACCAAATACCCATTTAATGCACTACCAGTGATATATGTCGCTACATCCGCAACGACGCCTGCCATAAGCAAACCGGTCAGGCGTGAAAGTCCATTTGAAAAGCCCCATGCGCCTATATATAAGCCAACTTTTTCTGGGACAGTTAATTCAAACATCAAAGATAAGTTTGCAACGGTAGAAATGCCTGTGCCAAAACCTAACAAAATAATACCGACATAAAATGCGGAGAGGCTTTGGAATAATCCGCTGATGATAATAATGATAAAACCTGTCAATGCGCCAATGTTGCCGATTTGTGCAATCACTTTTTTCTGCACACGCCCTTCCATGAAACCAGCAACTACAAAAGCAATTAATGTGAATGTACTGCTAATAGAAACAATACGCGAGGTTTGTTCTAAACTCATGCCAAAGGCTTGTGCGCCGAAGGGTTCGAGTAAAACATCTTGGCTCAATATGGCGGCGAGTAAGAGCAATAAGTAAATGAAAAATATTTTGGCAACTGGGTTGGCAGTGATGGCAGAGACCATTTCTTTGGTGGTATATGACTCAGACTTTGCCGCAGGGGAAATGCTGGCGTGAGGCTCAAGTTTGAAAATGCCGAGCAAGCCTAAAATCAGAGCAGAAGCGGCGACGATGATAAATGCCCGCGATAAGGTATCAGGATCATATTCTGGGACTAAACGACTCAATGTGATTCCAGTCGCAATCAAACCGAAGACCATCACAAAGAACATCGTCGCAATTGTGGCACCACGTCCTTTTTGACCTGAGATTTCGGTGGCGAGTGAAAAATAGGAAACGGCTGATAAGTTGTAGCCCATACCCCATGCACCGAATGCGAGAATGCCGACGATAATGCCGACTATGAAATTATCATGAATGAGGATGGCAACTTGTGGCGAAACCACTACACCGATAACACAAAGAATTAAACCGAGAAGAATGTATGGCGTGCGACGATAACCAAAGATAGGGTTACGGTCTGAGAATGAGCCGATGGCAACTTGAATGGGTGCAAGTAGATAGGGGAAAATCGCAAGTAAAGTGAATAATGTTTTTGAAATTCCTAAATCAAAAATCATGACTCGATTTAATGTGCTGTTGATAGGAACAAGAGTCATGGCGACAGCTGTGTGGATG
>DQGV01000461.1 GCA_003524705.1 Anaerolineae bacterium
CTTTTATGGCATTAGGAATGTTTGCTTTGTTTGTAATTGTTTCTGCAACAATTGGCGGGTTGATTAATCCCATTCCTTTGCGCGGACAAACGTATGATGGTCGTGCGATTCGTGCTTTGGTTACATTGTTTATCGGGATTGCTTTTTTCGTCAGTGCTGTATGGATGAATAAGAATGAAGAAGATTTGAAATTCACAGTCAAATGGATATTTGCAGGATTAATTATCACCATTGCATGGAGCGGATTACAAGCCATCACTTTTTATACAGATATTTTTGATAGAGAAACAATCACAAAACTACAATTATCTTTCTCCATGCGTGAATTAGTTAGAACAAATCGTATTTCAGGATTGGCGTATGAACCTGCTTGGTTGGCAGGTCAATTGGCAACAATGTTTATTCCGTTTTTGTTTGCCTCGATATTAACGAATTATCACATCACAAAATTCAAATGGCTTGAATCGGTTTTATTGGTTTTATCTTTGATTGTTGCATTGGGAACTTTCTCGCGCGGCGGATTATTAACTATCGTTGCATCGGCTGGATTAACATTTTTGTTTTTAGGGCGTGATGTAATTAAATCTGTGTGGAATTGGTTTATCAACGGATTTCGTAAAAAAATTATAGATATAGTATTTCGATTTGGAATTATTGCAGTCATCTTTGCTTCACTGTTTGGAGCGATTGCATTTCTTGGTCAACGCGAAATTTTTAGCAATTTGTGGCAAGCAGACGCAGAAACATTAGATGAATTTATAGTCGAAATCAACGCGGGTTCACGAGGCGCGTATTCTTCCGCTGGGTATGCAGTATTTGAAAACTATCCAATCACGGGCGTGGGCTTAGGCGCAAGCGGATTCACCATGTATCAAAACTTGCCAGATTGGTCTCTGACGGTGTTGCCAGAAATTGCACGACAATTGAGTCCAGAAAGCCGTTTGTATCCAAACCCGAAAAATCTATACATTCGTTTGTTAGCCGAAACAGGCATCATTGGATTCTTTTTATTCCTCGCATTTCAATTTCATGTCTTAGGTGATATGCTTTCATTGCTCAAACAAAATCAAATATGGACTCGTTTTGCAGTGATTGCGGGTGTGTTTGCATGGTTGGCGGTCACATTTTATAATTTCACACAAGATTCTTTTACTACACCAAACATTTGGTTGGTTTCAGGAATTATGGTGGGCTTATCTACAAACATACTTTCCGCCGAGGACGGCGGAAAGAGCAAATAAATTTATGCTCACACCGCCGTCCTCGGCGGTGTAAAAGGAATTATATGATTGTTCTTTCTGTCGGTATGCCACGTGCAGGTTCAGGCTGGCACTATAATTTAATTAATGATTTGATGATGGCAAGTGGCGCCGCTGATGCGCGTGTGATTCGTGAAAAATATAAATTGCAAAAGATTCTTACCGAAGTCAATTGCAACATCAGCGTTTTATCGGCAAGGCGATTGGGGATGGTTTCGATTCCTGCTTTGTTAGGAAATACGTTTGTGATTAAAGCCCATTCTAGCCCTACGACTGCTTCACGCTTCTTGACAAGCCTCGGCTTGCTTCGCGTCACCTACATTTATCGTGACCCACGCGATGCTATGCTTTCGGCGTATGATTATGGTCAACGTGCATTGGCGAAAGGTAGACCAAACGCTTTTTCTCATTTGTTAGAATTTGATGATTGTATAAAGTTTATGATGGAATATGTTTACATTTGGGAAAAGTGGATGAAAGAAAAAAATGTATTGATAGCGCGTTATGAAGATTTGCTGACAAATTATGATGAAGAATTTAACAGGCTAGTACAATTTCTCAATTTAGACAGAACCAGTTTACAGGTCAAAGAAAGAGGCGAAAAATATCGTCCAGGTGCAGGTGACAAGCAACAAGGTCTGCATTTTTTCAAGGGCAAAATCGGCAGGTTTCGAGAGTCCTATACAACTGATCAACAAAAAATCATGGCTGAGAAGTTAGCCAATTATTTACCTAAAATGGGCTATGAGGTGTAATCTACCTGTAACGTCCAAAAAGTTGCCGATGTGCGATTTATTCGTTATGATTAGGACGAAATGTTGAGACGCTTTGATACCCCCTACATGGCAGATTGGTTTGCCATTTCATTACGTTGGGTTGTGCTGGTTGGGCTTATCGCGTCTCTTGGTTTGGGACAACAATTAGAACTTTCCTCTGTTTGGCCCCTTGGATTAATGATACTTTGGAACCTCGGCATGACGGCTCTGGCGGGCTTGAATATTCGTATGAATTATCACCGTCGCATCAACATGACCATAGATTTGCTTTTGTCGGGGGCATTTTATTTTGTGCAAGGCGGCGTAAGCGGACCTGCTTTTTGGGCTGGCTTACTGCCAATTTTGACGGGCTCGGTTTATTTTGAATTGTGGGGAGCAACCCTTTCAGCCATTATTTTCAGTGCTTTTGTTTTAATCATCGGCGTGCAATCGGAAGAGAATTTGTCTTTATCCTTTTTTGTTGCCGCTATTCTTTCTCTTTTAGGAATTATCTTTGGCTTTATTGGAAGGCGTTTAATTGGCACCATGCGTAAGAATCGTGCCTTGTGGGTAGATGCCGAAGAAAAGAAACGCGCTATTCAAAATGAACGTATGCGTGCCATTTATGAATTAACTTCTACACTTTCATCCACATTGAGTTATAAACGTGTGCTTGATTCAGCACTGGATATGAGTGCCGCCGCATTAAACCCTGATATTGAAGAATCAGTCAGTGACCCGCTTGTGGGGGCTGTGATGTTATTCAATGCAGGTAAATTGCGCGTTGGTTCTGCGCGCCGTTTTACACAAGCCGATATGCGAGTCACATTTGATGCGGCAGAAGGTATTCTCAAACGCGCTTTAGATGAAGGCGACCCCATCACATTCAAAGATATTGGCTATGACCCCGAACTTGGTAAAGTGGTTGCATTGCGCAATTGCACGAGCGGATATTGTTTCCCATTACGCAGTGGTTTCAATGTTTATGGTGTTTTATTGTTTGCTCACCCCGAACCTGATTATTTCAATGCCGATAGAATCAAATTATTAGATATTATTGGCAGACAATCTGTCATTGCGATTCAAAATGCACGTTTGTATCAAGATTTAGTGGAAGAAAAAGAACGCATGGCAGAAGTCTATGAAGAAGCGCGTAAAAAACTAGCGCGTGATTTGCATGATGGTCCTACACAATCTGTCGCCGCAATGGCAATGCGTTTGAACATCACAAAACGAATGTTGTCTAAAGATGTTAAAGCCGCTTCTGATGAAGTGACCAAACTCGAAGAACTTGCACATCGTACCACCAAAGAAATTCGTCACATGTTATTCACATTGCGTCCGCTCATTCTTGAGTCGCAAGGTCTTGCTGCCGCCATTCAAGCCATGGCAGATAAAATGATGGAAACCTATTCACAAAAAGTTGTGGTGGATATTGAAGAACGCGCCACACAACAACTTGAAATGGGCAAGCAAGGCGTTATCTTTTATATCGTTGAAGAAGCCGTTAACAATGCACGTAAACATGCCTCGGCTGAAACCATCGCAGTCAAACTTCGTCAAGTAGATACAGGCGTTGTTCTTTTAGAAATTATTGATAACGGCGTTGGCTTTGATGTGCAAAGTGTTACTCAAAATTATGACAAACGCTCCAGCAGTAGTTTAGGCATGGTCAATTTGCGCGAACGTGCTGAATTGGTGAATGGATATTTTCAAATTGAATCAAAACCGAAAAAGGGGACAAAGATTCAAGTCTACATTCCGCTCACCGAAGAAGCGGCTGATAGACTCCATCACGCCCGTAGAAAATAAATCCGCTTCGTTTCGATAAACTCAACGCGCCGCTTTCTTAAGGGGAAAATTGATTCTACAACTTCAACAGTTTTCTTAAAATTGATATTGCATTCATCACAGCCAACCCACGATGGCTAATTCGATTCTTATGTTCAGACTCTAACTCCGCCATTGTTTTGCCTAATTCTGGAAATAAAAAGATAGGGTCATAACCAAAGCCGTTTGTGCCACGTTCTTCGGGGATAATCTCACCATAACAATTCCCCTCAGCAAATTCAATGTCACCATTTGGTGTGGCAATGGCAATCGTGGCATGAAAGTGTGCCATCCATGCACGAGGTTTGTCTTTCAAGTTGTGTAAAAGAAAATCTCTTCTGTCTTTATCAGTAGCATTTGGTTTTGGAGAATATCTTGCCGAATATAAACCTGGCGCACCATTCAGTGCATCCACTTCTAAACCTGAATCATCCGCAATGGAAATGTATCCGCTGGCTTGGGCGAATTCGTGTGCCTTTTTGCCAGCATTTTCTTGATAATTTTTTCCATCTTCAATGACTTCAAGATTTAAGTGAATATCGGCTGGTGTAAGTAATTGAAGGTTTAAGTCTTTGAGCAATTCTTGAAGTTCAATCACTTTGCCTTTGTTGTTGGTTGCGATTAAGATTTTATTCATTGTTTATTTTCTTTAATGCCCATTTTGCATGAGTTTGGATTAATGATTCATCATCTTGCAGTGCTTTTTCAAGCAAAGGAATATCTTTTTTATTTTTATTGTTTCCAATGGCGATAGCGATGTTGCGAACATATCCACGTCGCTTGGCGCGTTTGATGGGAGATTTTTTGAAGCGTTGGTTAAATGTTGATGGGTCAAGAAGCAGGTCTCCACTTAGAACGGGAAGCGGGATTTTTGTTTCAAAAGCAGAATCGGCTGGTTGGGAGAATCTGTTCCACGGGCAAACTTGTTGACAAACATCGCATCCAAAAATCCAATTTCCTATTTGATTTCTTAACTCTTCTGAAATTTCAGTTTTGTGTTCAATGGTGAGATATGAAATGCAACGATTTGAATCGAGCGTGCGATTTGGGAGGATGCAATGGGTCGGGCAAGCCGTGATGCAACGATTACAAGTGCCGCAATGGTCTGTGGAAAATGATTGATCGGGTTCGAGTTCGATGGTGAGATATGAAATGCAACGATTTGAAACGAGCGTGCGATTTGGGAGGATGCAATGGGTCGGGCAAGCCGTGATGCAACGATTACAAGTGCCGCAATGGTCTGTGGAAAATGATTGATCGGGTTCGAGTTCGATG
>DQGV01000368.1:0-1428 GCA_003524705.1 Anaerolineae bacterium
TTCACGCCCGAGGAAAATCAATTCTTCCTTTTGACCATACACCAGCGTTCCCATTTCAGCACTCATGCCGAGGCGAGTGACCATGGCACGTGCCATGCGAGTCACTTGCTCAATATCGTTGGATGCACCGGAAGTGATGTCATCAAAAATCAATTCTTCGGCGGCGCGACCACCTAATGCCATGGCGAGTGTTGCCAGCATTTTCTTGCGAGACATTAAGATGCGGTCTTCATCAGGTCTGAACCATGTTACTCCACCGGCTTGTCCACGACCAACGATGGTCACTTTTTGGACGGGGTCTGCTTCAATGATGGCATTTGCCACAATCGCGTGACCAGCTTCATGGTAGGCAATGATGCGTTTTTCTTCATCAGAAATGAGACGAGATTTGCGTTCAGGTCCCATCACCACACGTTCAATCGCTTCTTCCATTTCGGGTTGACCAATTGCCTTTTTGTTACGGCGTGCGGCGAGGATGGCACTTTCATTGACTAAGTTTTCTAAATCAGCACCGGCGAAACCGGGCGTGCCACGAGCAATGGCTCCCAAGTTAATTTGTGGGTCTAATGGCTTGCCTTTGACGTGTACATTGAGAATTGCTTCACGTCCTTTTACATCCGGTCTATCTAATGTAACGCGGCGGTCAAAGCGACCGGGACGTAATAATGCAGGGTCTAAAATATCAGGTCGGTTTGTGGCGGCAATGATAATGACGTTTGTATCAGTATCAAAACCATCCATTTCAACCAACATTTGATTCAATGTTTGTTCGCGTTCATCGTGTGAACCGCCTAAACCTGCTCCACGTTGGCGACCTACGGCATCAATTTCATCTACGAAAATAATACAAGGGCTATGGCGTTTGGCTTGGTCAAACAAATCACGCACACGGCTAGCACCTACACCCACAAACATTTCTACAAATTCAGAACCAGAAATAGAGAAGAAAGGCACGCCAGCTTCACCAGAAACAGCTTTTGCCATCAAAGTTTTACCTGTTCCGGGCGGACCTACCAACAAAACTCCTTTTGGAATTCTGGCACCAAGTTGAATAAACTTTTGCGGTTCTTTCAAAAACTCAACCACTTCAGAAAGTTCTTGTTTGGCTTCTTCTGCACCTGCTACATCAGAAAAAGTGACAGTCGGATGTTCACCACTAAACATACGGGCGCGCGACTTTCCGAAAGACATAGCGGCATTGTTACTGCCTTGCGCCTGACGGAAAATAAACCACAACAAACCGCCCATAAACAAAATCGGTAAAAGATATAAGGCGCCACTCAACACACCGCCCCAAGCAGATGGTGCTTCTACTTCAATATCTACCTTAGCAAGTTGTTCAGAAGTTACGCCAAAACTGCGCAGTTGTTCTACCAAAGTTGTAGCAGTCTCTTTACGAGATTCGGCTTCAGTTCCATTGGTTGTGAT
>DQGV01000368.1:1725-2996 GCA_003524705.1 Anaerolineae bacterium
GCTACTCGGCTAATCGTCAGCGGTTCAGCGGCATTTGAGTCATTGCGAAGCCCAACATACAACATGGCACCAATCGCAACCAACAAAAGGAAGTACACAAAAAAAGATGAGTTACGGGAATTCACGGAATCCTCCAAAATTTACGAACGAGTTGCATTATACCAAGTGACTACTTAGACGCGCCAACTTGATAAATATTTATATGATTCTCTAATATGACGAGCCATCGCTTCTATTTCTACCCCCTGCCTGCTTGCAAAGCCTTTCAAATTTTCTTACGCCTACACACTCTCATCCAAAATTAATTCCACCGGACAATGGTCAGAACCCATAACAGAATCATGGATAATCACATCTTTCACACGCGGAAGCAAAGATTCCGAAACGAGAAAATAATCCAAACGCCAGCCGATTCCCCTAGCACGCGCATTCAAAATATTCGTCCACCATGTGTATTGAACTTTGTCTGGGTACAAATGTCGAAAGACATCCACAAAGCCAGCGTCTAAATATTTCTGCAACCATTCTCGCTCAATCGGCAAAAAACCTGATGTGTTTTTGTTTTGCTTGGCGTTTTTCAAATCAATTTCTTGATGGGCAGTGTTAAAGTCGCCACATAAAACCAATTTTTCATTATTTTTATGCAAACGTTTACACACTTTCAATAACTCAGCATAAAACTCGAGCTTGAAATCTACACGTTCGTGTCCGCGTGAGCCAGAGGGGAAATAAATGTTGAGGAGTCGCACATCAGCCCAACCCGTAGTCACGAGGCGACCTTCCATATCAAATTTTCGTTTGCCCATTCCTATCGAAACAAAATCAGGTTTGTTTTTATAAAATGTGGTCACACCGCTATAACCAAGTTTTTGAGCGGGATTCCAAACATAATCTAACTTCAAACTTGCTTTTTGATTTTCACTTAATTGTTCTGGTTTGGCTTTTACTTCTTGTAAACAAATCGCATCGAGGTTTGAATCAAACGCCCAAGCCAACGCATTTTTATTTAATACAGCCCGAATGCCGTTCACATTCCATGTAATAATTTTCATGGTAAACTTAAATTTATGGAGCAAACGCTCAAACGCATCTTGTGTATTGAAGATGAACCTGAAATGATAGATTTAATCAGGCTAATACTTGGGCGCAAAGGGTTTGATGTGCACGGCGCGCCCGGTGGGGTTGAAGGAATCAAAATGGTTCGTGAAATGAAACCCGATTTGGTTTTACTTGATTTAATGATGCCAGACATGGATGGCTGGGAAGTATAC
>DQGV01000368.1:3228-3373 GCA_003524705.1 Anaerolineae bacterium
ACAAATGAAAGCCGAACCTACCACGCGCGATATTCCCGTTATCGTTGTCACTGCCAAAGCACAAAACATTGATAAAGTTTTAGGCTTACACATTGCCAAAGTGGATGATTACATTGCCAAGCCATTTAGTCCGCAAGAATTAATG
>DQGV01000040.1 GCA_003524705.1 Anaerolineae bacterium
CATCAAAGCCGCAATAACGACAATGGCAACTAAAACGAGGATTAATGCATATTCAACAAGACCTTGGCCTTTTTCTTTGGGTGAAAATAACATGACGAATTTCTCCTTTCTTCAATGTTTCTCAGAGCGAATTCTCTGAACTATTTACATTTTACATCGCATTTAGAAAAATGCAAGTGCTAAGAACTACGATTCCCTAACAGTTATGTTAGCATTTACTTACAAGAAAGAAAAGCCCCACCATAAGGTGGGGCTTTGACTTGCTAAAATTAGACGTTACCAAGACTGGAGTTAATCTTGCTAAATACGTTGCCAATCAATGGTCCAAGTACCATTAACGCGGCAATAACAACAATGGCAACTAAAACAAGAATCAAAGCGTATTCAACGAGACCTTGGCCTTTTTCTTTGGGTGAAAATAACATGGCGAATTTCTCCTTTCTCATAAATTTCTCAGAAACTTACTGAGATATATTGATTCTACATAGCAAGCTGAAAAAAGCAAGGAATATATGAGGGCTACCTTAACAGAAATGTTAGTTACAAATGGGATGTAGTCTTCTTCGGGAGTTCCTCAATATGCGCATTTTCTGTGGTTAAATAAACATTAAATAAAACTTTATGGTGAATTTATGCTCATTCATTCTGCTTCTCAACTCCTAACCCTATCCGGTGGACCGCAACGCGGAAAATCTCTTGGCACTTTAAACATTATTGAAAATGGTGCGGTTTTGATTCGGGATGAGAAAATCCTTGCAATTGGTAAAACCGACGAATTAAAAAACGCCTATCCCGACGAGCCGACTTTTGACGCGGGTGGTTGTGTCATGATGCCCGGCTTTGTAGACCCGCACACTCACATCGTTTGGGCAGGAGATAGAGCCAGCGAATTTGAACTCAAAATGTCTGGTAAATCTTATTTAGATATTCTGGCGGAAGGCGGCGGAATTCTCTCAACAGTTAAGGCAACGCGAACTGCTAGTATTGAAACGCTCATGGCACAAACTCGTCCGCGTTTGATTCGGATGTTTCGTAATGGCACCACCACAGCCGAAGCAAAAACGGGATATGGACTCAATACTGCAACTGAATTGCGTTTGTTAAAAACTTTGCTGGCATTAAGTGATGAAACACCCATTGAACTTTCTTATACTTATTTAGGCGCACATGCAATTCCGCCAGAATATAAAGAAAATCCGCAAGGTTATATAGATGAAATTACAAATACAACTTTGCCAATGCTCAAAGAATGGTGGGAGACTCACGCGCCAAGCAAACAACTTCCTTTTGTGGATGTATTTTGCGAGACGAAAGCATTTACTCTCGAACAATCGCGTCAGGTCTTGACTTCAGCAGGTTCGCTGGGATTTCCGCTTAAGATTCACGCCGACGAATTTGACAATCTCGGTGGGGCATCTCTTGCGGCGGAATTAAATGCCGCCTCCGCTGACCATTTAGTAGTCACGTCTGATGCGGATATTGAGGCGTTAGCAAAATCAGACACAGTAGCAGTCTCATTGCCTTGTACGCCTTTTGGGTTGGCAGAAAAAAATTACACACCTGCTAAAAAATTTATAGAAGCAGATGCAATTCTTGCTTTAGCCACAGACTGTAACCCCGGCACCACATGGAATGAATCTATGCAGTTTGTAATTGCATTAGCTTGTCGTACTATGAAATTAACACCTGCTCAAGCCATTGCCTGTGCAACGATTAATGCCGCCCATGCCATTCGCAAAGCAGATGTGGTTGGTTCTTTAGAAATTGGCAAACAAGCCGACATGTTGATTTTGTCTGTTTCAGATTATCGTCAATTAGGGTATCGCTATGGGACAAATTTGGTAAAACAAATCGTCAAGCGCGGACAAATCTATTCTGTAGATGTGGGGTATTATCGAACTGCGTAATGAAAAAACAAAAAGAAAACTTAATCCCTTTGGCTCGTGATATTGTGATGGACCACATCCCACAATTGGTGGTGGTGTTAGGTGCAGATGATTTAATTTTGGATGTAAACGAAATTGCCGAAGCATGGACAGGGATTCAAAAATCTGAAATGATCGGCAAAGACCCGTTACAAATTTTCAAAGCATGGCCCCAATTCTTAAATCGTATGTTAGTCACTGAAGAAACACGCGAAGAAGTGACTTTGCCCGGTGACCCTGTGCGGATTGTGGAGTTGATGGTCATTCCTATCAAAAATAAAAATGATGGAAAATTAAGTGGCAGAGCCATTGTGGCTCATGATGTTACAGAGAGAAAGCAAGCCGAAAATGATTTGACCGATATGAACGAAATTTTATGGGGCAAGATTGAAGAAGTTGAATCACTGCGCGCGCAATTACAAGAACAAGCCATTCGCGACCCATTGACTGGATTATTTAATCGCAGGTTCTTTTCGGAAACATTGGAAAAAGAAACTGCACAAGCTGTGCGTGATAATTCATCATTATCTTTTATTATTTTGGATATAGATTTTTTTAAAAAGATAAATGACACCTATGGTCATAAATGCGGAGATCTTGTACTGCAAACTTTCGCAAATTTTTTATCCGATAATGTGCGCACAGGTGATTCACTATGTAGATTTGGTGGTGAAGAATTTGTGATTCTGATGCCAAATGCTTCCACAGAATCAGCTTATGAACGCGCAGAAGTTTTAAGAAAACAATTTGAAGCGATGAACATTGAATTTGAAAATCAAAACATTAAAAGCACATTTTCTGCTGGCGTGGCAACTTTCCCAAATCATTCCGCTTCAAGTGAGGCTGTGTTAAGTTTGGCAGACCAAGCCTTGTATCAATCCAAAGCGAATGGTAGAAATTGTGTGACGGTGTATAGCGTAGAAAACGTATAAAACAGTAAGGGCACAGCAAGTCAATCTATGATTTTGACGATTAATCTTTTCGCTGTGCCCCTACAATAATATGGAGAGTAAAAAATGCAAATTGACATTATCGGTGTACCGATAGATTTAGGCGCAGACCGTCGTGGTGTGGATATGGGTCCCAGTGCGATTCGGTATGAAGGCTTACAATAAAAATTAGACAA
>DQGV01000080.1 GCA_003524705.1 Anaerolineae bacterium
GTGCGAATTTGAATTTTGTTTGCTTCTGCCGCTTCTACCAAGCGATGCAATTCTTTGAATATATCCAACTTAAGTTTCTCTTTAATGCAATAGGTGACAGTCATCATAATGATGACTGTCACCTATTGCTATAAATTTATTCTGCAGGGATTTCAGCAGTGACTTTGTTCAGGTCAATGCCTTTGCTCTTGCGATAAGCTTTGAAGCCGAAGTAAATCACAGCGGCGAGCACATAGTTCGCAAGCATGTAATAGATTGAGCTTGTATTGCTGAGACCAATACCATACAAACCGTTCGGGTCAATAATCCATTGATAGAGCAAATACACAAGGAAACCGCCAAAGATGACACCTGATACAGAAATTAATGGAAGACCAAGCACATTGTATTGAGAAATTGGTGATGATTTATATAAATCAGGCTTGGTGTATGGAAGCACGATTGCAGAAATCGTTGTGCCGAGGAATGTGACTGCAATCACCAATGTGGAACATAATGTGAGAGTTTGGAAGTTAAGCAAATTGTAGTTGAAAAGATATGCCACAATCACAGACGGCACAACCATTAATAACAACGCATTGACCGGCGTGCCTGTGCGTTCGTCTAACTTAGCAACTGATTCTGGGAGTAAGCGGTCAAATGCGGCGGCGAAGATAACACGCGTAGAAGAAAGGAATACGGTTGCGCACCAACCAAACCACCATAAGCTCATCAGGCCGACAACAAGGAATTGAACCAGTTTGTTGGTAGTTAAGAATGAGGCGAGCAGAGCAGGATAGGGCCAGAAAGGAAGCGCAGGGGCAATATCAGTGTAGCCCCAAGCATAATTCCACCATGCCGCTCCGGCTTGGATGTAAAATTCCCAGCCCATTGTTCTACTAATTGAGAAGAGCAAAACAATGCCGAGCAAAGTAGTCACGCCTAAAGCCCAACCCATACCGGTCATGTTGCGTTTGAAATCGGTTGCGCCACGCACTTCACCATATAATGTAGCTCCCCAATTGGGCCACAAGTTAAAGAAGACCATATAAGGAATGACGAGGAACACCAAACCAATTGCCCCCCCAGTGAGAGGCGTGATGGCACCTGCATCTGTTCCTAATTGAACGGTGGCATCGTATACACCGGGAGCCGCACCAAACATGGAAGTTGCATTGGCTTCTAAACCTGCTTTGAAAGCTTCAGGGGAACCTGTTAAGAACAATACAATCACAATCAACAAACCGAGCATACCGCCATAGAATGAAAACTTTTGAATGCGAGCATACGTTTTCATGCCTAACATAATGAAGATGCTGACGATAACTAACGTGAGAATTGAAGCAGTGAATGCACCATTTTGTGTGCCAGCAAACCATAAGGCAATATCTTTCGCACCTAAAATGCCAAGCAATGGAACTAACACAATATGACGGAACATGTCACCATATAGTGGAACCCACAGCCACAAGATGAACCACCAGCCTGTGACGGCGAGAATGAAACCGACTGCCCCACCGAGGATGCGGCTTTGCCAAACATAATCACCGCCAGAGCGAGGCATCACGGCAATCAACGCGGCATACACCACAACTTCAAAGAAAATAAATATCGCGCTGATAATCAGCGCATTCACCATACCACCTTCAAAGTAGTACATCTGACTAAAGCCGTACAAGCCGAGGGTAATAAGGTTAATGGAAAACAACGCGTAGATAAACGCGTCCATGACTGACCATGAACGTACCATACCAGTCGCTTTACGGACAAACAAGTTGCTCATAACAATTCTCCTTTTTTATTTACGATTTACGAATTACGATTTACGCACTTTGTAATGAGTAACTGGTAATTAGTAATTCGTGATTAACCTGTCGTCAAAACATAATCTTCAACTTTATCTTTTCCAAGATTGATAAGTGCACCTAACAACGTGCCTTGCTCATACATCGAGCCGGGATTGATGCACAAGGTTTTACCGATATGTGAAACGCCGCGTCCTTCATGAATGTGACCATGCAAACCCAACAAAGGTTGCACTTTTTCAATCGCTTCACGCAATGCCGTTGAGCCAACTGCTTTCAATGCTTGCCCTGCCATTTTCGGGCGTAAATTTTCATCAAGTTCTGGTGCTTCATCTAGATTTGATTTATAAGGTGGCACATGAATATTGAAGATAGATGAACGCGGATTCTTTAATTGGGATGTCATCGCTTCATACCTGATTTTGAGTTGATTCTCATCCTCTTCACGATGCGTATCCCACGGCGTCTTATTGCTCCAACCGGAGGCAATCATTTCATGTCCACTTGGCAAATCAGTTACCTTTCCCTCTGCAAGTACAACACTTCTGCTTTCCATAAGGATTTCGTCCACTTCATCCATATCATCATTGCCCGGGCAACAGTAAACTTTCATGCCTGTGCCTGCCAATTTTCTATCAGCAATCTCCATCCATTCTTGCACAACTTTAAGCACTTCCTGCAAAAAGATTTTGCTGACGCGTTCTGGGTCTTTTTCTAATTCGGTAATTTCGTCTGGATTGGTCATATAAGGATAATAACCACGGCTACGGACACGCTTTTTCATATCCGTTAATTCGGCTTCATTTGTAATATCAAACACCTGTTCCAGCAAAGTGACACGGTAATTTTGCCCGCCTTGATGAATAAATGGCACAACTGCTTTGCCTGTCATATCGCCCCC
>DQGV01000440.1 GCA_003524705.1 Anaerolineae bacterium
ATCCCAAACTGTGATTTTATCAATTTTGAGATTGCTAATCGCTTCCACTTGTTTGGCAACTAACTCTTCAAGTTTTTCAATCATCAACAAAGTAGATGCGGCTTGCGCGTCACCACCAACACTTTCAACAAGTTTTTGATAGCCTTCAGCTTTTGCTTCTAGTAATTTGAGCGTGCCTTCTGCCTCTGCTTTGTATTTCGCCAGAATACCATCAGCAACACCTTGCGCTTCACGCCGAGTTTTTTCTGCTTCGGCTTCTGCCGCAATTTCAATTTTATTCTTTTCAATTTCTTGACGAACAACTTCTTCTGCACGCAAGCGTTCTTGTTCCGCTTTATATAATGCTTGTTGGATTGCAACCTGCGCCTCATACTTCGCAACTTCAGCCTGCTTCAACGCGGCGGCACGTTTCACTTCCAATTCAGCATTGTAATCAGCGATACTAGCTTTAGATGTATTCTCACCTTTGACTGCACTCGCTTCTTGTTCTTGCACGAAGATACGTTGGTCAGCCTCAGCAGTTTTCTTTCCTTTTTCAGAATCTGCGTTGGCTTTGGCTCGTTGAATTTCAAGTTCAGCATTGTATTTCGCAATGTTTGCATTCGCAGTATTTTCACCTTGTACAGCCTGCGCTTCCTGTTCTTGTACTCTTTGGCGTTGATTTGCATCTGCTGTTTTTCGTCCAATTTCTGCTGCAGCCATCGCTTCAGCAACTTTAATTTCTTGCTCACGAATGGCGTTGGCTTCACCAATCGCACCGAGTTTCGATTGTTCCGCCACATCCACTTTGGCTTGGTTAATGGCTTCCGAAGCGGCTTTCTTACCAATGCTGGAAATATATTCGGAAGCATCGGTAATATCTGTAATGTTGACGTTAATTAATTGCAAACCAATTTTATTTAATTCAGGTTCTACATTGCGTCGAATTGCTTCTAAGAAACTCTCGCGGTCTTGATTGATTTGTTCAATAGTCAATGAAGCAACTGTTAAACGTAATTGACCAAAGATAATTTCTTTTGCCATTTCCTCAATAGCATTTTGTGGCAAGCGTAAAATTCTTTCTGCCGCATTGCTCATAATTTCTTGCGTTGTGCTAACACCAACTGTAAATGTACTAGGTACATTAATGCGAATATTTTGTAAAGAAAGCGCATTTTCAAGTGGGATACTAATTGTGATTGGTGTGAGACTTAAATAAGCATAATCTTGAATCAGGGGCCAAACAAATGCACCGCCTCCATGAATAGTCTTGCTAGAACGTCCTTTTTCTACACGCCCATAAATGACAAGTACTTTATCAGACGGACATCTTTTATAGCGACTCGCCATGAACACGATTGTAAAAAAGGCAAGTACTACAAAAGCAACAATTGACACAATTCCAAAACCTGCTGCGCCCATTTCTTCCTCCTTAGAAGTTAATCATTTGATTTTTTCGACGACCAATGTATTTCCATCTACACCAACAACACGGATTTTATCTCCCGTGATAAGGTCTTGTTTGCTATTTGAAGTCGCATCAAAAACTTTTAACGCGCCTTGAGTCACAATTTGAACTTGCCCTGTGCCGTTTTTCGGAATCTTTAAGTACACATTTCCTTCCGCCCCAATTGAATTTTTTATTTGAATCGTGCCTTCACTTTGTAATAATTGCATTTTGCTAAAAATAAAACTAAGTGCCCCAAATGTAATTAAACCTGCTACGGTTCCGCCTAACACACTTACCAAAGAAGGTAAACTGGCATTGAGAAGGGCTAGTCCGACCAATCCAAACATCATAAAAAACGCAGTGAGACCTTGAACAGAAAGTAATTTAAAACTTGCATCACCATCTGCACTGTGACTATCTGCTACATTTTCATTGGACTCTAAAGCAACATCCAAAGCATCGTCACTGAACCCTCCACCAATAAACATCATTAATGTTCTCAATATGAACAGAGTTCCACCAGCAATGGCAAAAAACCAATAAACCGCTTCCAGAATTGGCAATCCAAACATAAATTTTCCCTTTCGCTAAAAACTTACAAATTGAATTATACACTTATACGGAATCTGAAAAGAAAAGTTGCTGTAGTAAATTAGTACTTGACAAGGTTTGAAGAATAGAATATAAAAACGAACGTTCGTTCATTTTTATTGAGAGGTAACATGGTCATTGAAAAAGAACCTCAAACCAAAGGCGAATTGACTCGCTTGGCAATTGAAGATGCCGCAATCGAATTATTTATGGAGCAAGGCTATCACGCCACGACCATGAGACAGATTGCCGAAAGAGCAGAGTTGGCTTTGGGCGGAATCTATAATCACTTTTCAAGTAAAGAAGAAATTTTTCAAGCCATTATTTTGGATAAACATCCATATAAAAAGGTTTTCCCAGCCATTATTGCCGCAGAAGGGGATACCGTTGAAGAATTTCTTCATAATGTCGCCCAAATAGTGATGAAAGAACTTAAGTCACAGCCTTATTACATCAAATTAATGTTAATTGAAATTGTTGAATTTAACGGCAAACACGGTGCCACTTTGATTAAAGAAATTACCCCCAAAGCCTTGCCTATTTTTGAAAAAATTGTCAAATCTAGAAAGAACTTGCGGGTGACGAATCCTGCTCTGCTTTTGCGTTCTTTTATTGGCATGCTTCTTTCTTTCATGATTACTGACATTATTATTTCAAACTCAATTCTCCAAAAACTAATGCCCAAAAATGTTATGGATAATTATGTGGATATTTACTTGCACGGTATTTTGAAGCCAGAGGTTTGATATGTTCAACTCCAGAATTTATTCCATTGTTCGCAAAGAATTTGTGCAACTCTTTCGTGACCCGCGCACACTAGCTTTAGCCGTAGTGATTCCAATTGTGCAATTATTTCTTTTAGGCTATGCCGCTACATCTGATGTGCGAAATGTATCCCTCGCAGTATGGGACCAAAGCAAAACAACAGAATCACGTCAATTGTTAGACGCGTTTCAGGCTTCAAGCTATTTTCGGATTAATTATTTTGTAAACTCATCAGATGAATATCAAGCCTTGATTGAATCAGGAGATGCACGAGTCGCATTAGTCATCCCACCTGATTATGCTCAAAGATTATTTGACGGTAATGCAAAGGTATTATTGATTTTAGATGGTTCAGATGCCAGCATTGGCGGAACAGCCTTATCTACGGCAAGATTAGTGGGGCAATCGTTTGGGACAAAAATATTAACTCAACAAGCGACATTAAGCGGACGTTCCGCGCCGACACCACCAGTTGAAGTTCGCACACAAGTTTGGTACAACCCAGATTTAAATTCCGCTTACTTCATGATCCCTGGTGTGATTGGCATGATTCTTTCATTCATCACAACGATTCTGACAGCCACAGCCATTGTCCGTGAACGTGAGCGCGGCACGATTGAACAACTCATCGTCACACCGATTCGTTCATGGGAATTGGTACTCGGAAAATTGTTACCGTATGTCATCTTAGCATTTGTAGAAACATTTGAAGTTCTCATCATCGGGCATTTTTGGTTTGGTGTTCCGATTCGCGGAAGTTTAAGTCTCATCGTTTTAACTTCTGGAATTTTTATCATGTCCAGTTTAGGGATTGGTTTGCTTGCGTCTACGATTGCAAACACACAACAAGAAGCCATGTTAACTGTGATGATGTACAACCTTCCAAGTATTTTTCTCTCTGGTTTTTTCTTTCCACTCGAAGCCATGCCGCAAGCGTTACAAATTGTTTCGTATGCAATTCCACTTCGATATTTTCTCGTTGTCATTCGCTCACTTTTATTAAAAGGCGTTGGCATTGAAGCCATTCAAGGCGAAGTCATCGCGCTCACAATTTTTGGCTTGGTCATTATGACTCTTGCCGCATTACGTTTTAGAAAACGTCTTGATTAACTCTCAACTTTAAACCTGCAACTTGTAACTTTAGGAGAAACTATGCAACACAAACTTCCCCCAATTCCTGTTCGTATCTTAATTCTCGCCATCATCGGCACACTCGTTTTTTTGGGATTTCGTTCACTCAATCAAAACGAATCAGACTCCATCACTGCCTCTGGTTCTATTGAAGCGACGATTGTAAACATCTCACCTGAAATTGCAGGCAAAGTTGTGGATGTAAATGTCAGTGAAGGTGACTTGATAACAAAAGACTCAACGCTTCTTTCCCTTGACCCAAACTTGTTGACTGCCCAACAAGCAGTTGCTCAATCCCAACTTGATTCTGCAAACGCCGCCCTTGCATCTGCTCAACTGAAATACGACCAAACACTTGAAGCCGCACTTGCGGCACAATCTGCGCAACGTGCAAAAGATTGGCAGACTTCTGCTCCCAGTGAATTTGACCAAGCCAATTGGTATGTTGACCAAGCGAATCAAATTGCCGCCGCACAAACTGAATTAGAAAATGCCAAAACCGGTATTGACGAAGCCAACACTGCACTGAATACTGCTATCAACAATTTGAACAATGCTGAATATGTAAATGCCGAACAAAGACTTGCTGAAGCCCGCGCCTCCTTTTTGATTGCAGATTCGGTTAAGACCCAAGCAGACAGAGCGTCACAGAGTGGTGGTTTAGCAGATGCGGCGAATGATTATTATGAAGATGCCTTAAATGAACTCGAAGATGCTCAAGAAGCATACAATGATTTATTAGACACAGATGCCGCAGATGATATCGAATATGCTCGCGGACAAGTT
>DQGV01000396.1 GCA_003524705.1 Anaerolineae bacterium
GGTTCTTCCGACTTTCTTGTGCCTATAGAGGATGAAGTTCCAGCTTTCCGCAGTAGAACAGGATAGCGATGCGGTAGTTGGCAAAGTTTCGATAGCCTCGCGCATTGGCCTTGATTGACTGGATCTTTGAGTTGAACCCCTCCATCATTGCGTTCGTGATCTGGTGCCGCAGGTAAGTCAAAATATTGTCGAGGTGTCGCTTCATCAGTTTTGCCACATCAATCATCGGTTTCAGTCGTGAGTGCGTCGCCCACCAATACCAACGTTGGAAGAACTTCTCCGCCGATGCTTGATACGAGTAGGTCCAAAATTCCGAGAACGTTTCCTTGATCGACCAGGCGCGGCCGGCTTTGAGGTTGTCCATTCGCAGAGATTTAAATCGGTCTCTTTCCAGATCACTCATGTTTTCGGGATTTTTCAGGAAGAGGTACTTCGCGCCTTTGAGCGTCTCGTCGCCATCTTTCATGAACCACTTGTGCTCAGCACGGCGAACTTTGTCGACCGCCTCGTTGAGATACTTCGAGATATGGAACTTGTCATGCACGATGTCGGCTTGCGGAGCATGTTTCTTGGTCGACGTGATGAACGCATCCCACATGTCCATGGGTAACGTAAAAAAAATTGTGTCTCCATAAGAAAAACTTATACAAGAGGGAGACAAATTGATATGAAGCTGCAAATGGGAATAGTCAAAGTAGAGATTAAAATTCCAGAGTTAGTAAAGGCTGTGGAAGTTTTTAAAGAAAATAATCACAAATTATTTGAAGTTATAACAAGCGAAGTAAAGTCATCAGTGACGACTTGTTTAAATAAATTATTAGAAGCTGAAATAGATATTTTTTTGGGTCAAGCAGATCAGAGTACAAATAAAAAAAATGGAAGTTACGAGAGAGAATTTTCAATTAAAGGTGTTGGGTGTATTAGATTAAGAATGCCCCGAGATAGGAATAGCAATTTCAAAAGCTCAATTGTGCCAGAACATGAAACCATTGATAGGAAGCTAAAAGAAGACTTAGCATTATTACACTTAGCAGGTATTTCCAACAGAACGATGGCGTTAGTGTCTAAAAGAATTCTTGGCGTTAATGTGTCAGCACAAACAGTTCATAATTCTTTAGGTTTGTTAGAGGATAAAGCATTAAAGTGGTTAGAGCGTCCGATAACAAAAGAATATAAAATTTTATTTATTGATGGAACTAATTTTAACATAACAAGAAGAGGCTCTACGGAGAAGGAACCAACACTAGTTGTGATGGGTCTTGATGACAGGAACTGCTACAGCATATTGAGTTTGCAGCCAGGTCAAAAAGATAGTGCTGAATGTTGGGGTGAAGTTTTTAAAGATTTAATAAAACGAGGATTAAATCCAAAGGTTGTAGAAATTGGTATTATGGATGGACTTCCAGGATTAGAAAAAAAGTTCAAGGAGTACTTTAACAATGCTGTAACAGGAAGATGTTGGGTTCATTCTAAAAAGAATATTTTATCAAAAGCTCCTAAAAGGTTATCAGATTCATTAAATTTATTAATTGATAGGATTATGTATGCGAAGAGTGAAGCTGAAGCTAGACAGGCTTTTCGTGGCTTAAAAGAGCAAATGGGAAATGACGCTGAAAGAGCTGTTGCTTGTTTAGAAAAAGATTTAGAATCGCTATTGGTACATTTTAAATTTGAACAAAAACTATGGCGAGTACTAAGAACAACAAATCCAATAGAAAGGATAAACAAAGAATTAAAAAGAAGATTTAAATCAATGGAACATGTTGGTGAAAAAACACAAAATGTTTTACTCGCATTTACTGCGATGAGATTAGAATATAATTGGCAATCTAATTCAGTTGACAACAAGAAGATAAATAATTTAAAAAACCAAAAGTTAATTAAAAATCAAATGGATGATGTATTAGAAAATCTTATACATTAAACACGCCAGACACAAAATTTTTTACGTTACCTGTCCATGGCAACGGCGTCGATCCCGCCGCGCACTTCCTCTGGGAGCTTTTGCCAGAGCTGCTCTGCGGCCTCCAGTGTTCGATCTTGGACCACGTCCAAAATGCGGGCGCCGTCGATGTCGACCATCAGCGATGCGTACTTATGACCCTTCAAAAAACTTTTCTCATCGATGCCGACGTGTTTGACATCATCCAGCTTCCGCCTCAGGAGGCCACGCTCAACAGCGCGTGCCTGAATGTGATGAACTTGATCCCACGACAAACCCAAGAGACCCGCCGCCGCTTTGATACTCTTTGCCGCGATCATCATATCGATTGCGAACCGTTCAAAGAGCAGCGTAAATCGCGAGTTAGGACCAGCCCATGGCACGGCGATCGTTTTTACTCCGTGGTCGGGACATTCACTGCGCGGAATACGCGACTTAATAATTGTCTGGAACTGCATTGTGTCCAGGTGTCGCCATCGGCGTTCCTCCCGCTGATCCTTAATTGAACAGGATCGCTGACACTCGGGACATTCCACTTCATGGTCGACCGGCCATTGAACGGCGATCTCCACGAGTCGCTGATCAACTTTCAAATCGACATTGGTGACGACCCATGGCGGAAGAAGTCCCAATAATAACCTGTAGTGATTGTGCAAATCAGATGATGTTTTCATCCGAAAATCAAAGCTCAAAAATTATGCAAATTCAAACAGTCCTACGCTCTGCGTTCCACAAGAAACCCGGAATACCCAGTATTTTTAT
>DQGV01000121.1 GCA_003524705.1 Anaerolineae bacterium
CCACATATCCGCTTTGCGCGCGATGATTCTGCAAAAACCTTCTTCATCCATTTGAGCCACGTCGCCTGTTAATAACCAGCCGTCACTGGTTAATACTTCTTTTGTTGCAGATTCATTTTTCCAATAGCCCATCATTACTTGAGGTCCACGAATTGCCAACTCACCAATTTGACCGGGCTCCACTTCTTTACTGCTGGTCATCAAATCTACAATCGCGGCTTGCGTAGATGGTAATGGCACGCCAATGGTTCCAATTCGACGATTCTTATCTAATGGATTGGCATGTGTGACAGGACTGGCTTCTGTTAATCCATAACCTTCAACAAGTTTGCCTTTGGTCAATTTCTCAAATGCTTCTTGCACTTCTACCGGCAATGGTGCAGAGCCACTGATACAGGCTTTGATAGATTTGATGCCATATTTTCTTACGCCTTTGAAGTTATTAATCGCCACATACATGTTTGGCGAGCCGGGGAAAATCGTCGGTTTGTATTTTTTGATGGTTTTCAATACATCCAAAATCTGAAATTGTGGTTTCAATATCATTGATGCACCAATCGAAACAGGCACATTCAATGCAGTTGTTAATCCATAACTATGGAAGAATGGCACCACACACAGAAGTCTCTCTTTGCCTTCCATGGCAGTTGGAAGCCAATGCCGAGTTTGCAAAGCATTTGCCACTAAGTTTCGATGCGATAACATCACACCTTTGGATTGTCCCGTTGTTCCGCCGGTATAAATGATGACGGACAAATCTTCTGGTGAAACATCCACAGTCGGGGATTTTTTATCTTGCCCGCTTAACCAACGCCGCCATAATAAAGCATTAGTTAACTTGAAATCACGATTGCGCCAATTTGAAATCAAACGAATCGGTAAAGGCAAATAATCGGCAGGGTCTGTTAAGACAATATGTGGCACATGGGTTGCATCTTTAATTTGTTTTGCTAACCCCGCCCACATAGATAAAGTCACTAATGCACTCGCATCAGTTTCTTTAATTTGACGAATCAATTCTTCGGGTTCAGTCACGGGTGGAGTTAATACGGCAACCGCACCCGCTTTCATTGCGCCATAAAAAGCAATTATCATTTGCGGAATATTTGGCAATAACAAAACCACACGCGCCCCTTTGCCAATTCCTTGTGCTAATAAAGCATTCGCAAATTTATTAACTTCATAATTCAAGTTGCGATAACTAAGTTTCGCGCCTTCAAAATAAACTGCTGTGTTGTTTGGAAATCGTCTCACAGACGAACGCAACAATTGATGCACTGCAATGCGTGGCACATCCACTGTGTATGGCACGCCCTCTTGATATTCATTCAGCCAAACTCGTTGTGTTTTCAAATCATCGCGTTGAGTCTTTGGGATGATGAAAGATTTATCTCGCCAAGATTTTTTGACTTCACCTTTGAGGAAACTCGCGATAGCTCGATCAACTGCTTCGCGCCTCTCTAACATGACCATGTGGCCTGAGGTGCGCACGTCAACATCTTCTGCACCCGGAATGGATTTGGCTACTTTTTCAAATAAAGGTCTATCGAAAACAAAATCGCGATGCCCACGAATGACCATCGTCGGCACTTCTAGTTTTTCAAACTTTCCCCAACCCACCCATTGTGACATGTTATCTCGATAATATTCTTTCAATGCATGTGGTGGTGCATGCAACCATTTTTTGGTAAATGGACCAATCAACCTTAAAACGGTTGAAGGAAGTTTCAATGCAAATTTCAAAAATGGTGCTAACTTAAATTCCCCGGCTGTTGCAATCAAAATCAATTTTTCAATATGGTCTGGATGATTAAGTGCGTATTCAGTGACAATTGCTCCGCCGAAGGAATGTCCGATTAAGGTGAAGGGAGTAGAAACTTTCAACTGAGCAAGAGCAGTTTCAAGGTCAGTTTGGATACGCGGCATGTCGTATCCAGTAGAAGGTTTGTCGGAGAGTCCATGCCCGCGAATATCTAATGCAATGACGCGGTTATCCATGGCAAACTTTTGCATTTGATAGCCCCACTGCTCAGCCTTGCCGCCGAAACCGTGAATAAAAACGATGGTGCGTTGCGGGCTTTCGGGCGAAACATCAATTGCGGAAAGCCGAATGAGCGGATTGGATGAAATTTTTATTTCGTGACGGTAGAGGTCAAGGTCTATGTCCATTTCTGAATTTTACTTTACATTTGCGCGAAATGAGTTTTGACAAATCCCCGCCCCCCTGCTATACTTGAAATCGTTAAGTTGACTTTCCCTGCACAAAGTGCAGTTTTGTTTGAGAAATATCGAGTTTGAAAAGTACCGATTCCTTCGCGAGCAAGTCAGCGGAGGATTTTTTGTTATTGAGGAAATAAATTCTTTAGCCACAGAGTTCACTGAGAAAACATTTTTAAGAACCTCAAAAAACTCTCTAAGGTCTCTGTGTCCTCTGTGGCTTAGATTTTGAAAGTTTTACATTAACTCTTAACCGCATAAGCGGTATAAAAAATTTTAAAGTAGTGAGGTTTATACAAACTATATGAGTAAGAAAAATAAATTAAAGATTATCCCGCTCGGGGGCTTGGGCGAAGTGGGAAAAAACATGATGGCTTACGAGTTCGCAGGCGAAATCATCGTTGTTGATGCGGGCATTATGTTCCCGAAAAATGACATGCTGGGTGTTGATTACATCATCCCAGACTATGAATATTTAAAGAAAAAAGCCAATCAAGTGCGGGCATTGGTCATTACACATGGTCACGAAGACCATATTGGTGCCATTCAACATTTCATCCAAGACTTTCCTGTTCCAATTTATGCCACGCCATTAACACGCGGATTAATTGAAGGCAAGTTATTAAGAAATAATGTTGATAAAGCCCGATTCAAAACTGTACAAGCAGGTGAAAGATCCAAAATTGGAGTATTTACTGTTGAATATTTTCATGTGAGTCATTCGATTCCGGACGCGGTTGGGCTTGGTATTACAACCCCAGCAGGTCTTGTCGTTCACATGAGTGACTTCAAATTTGACCATACTCCAGTAGATGGCTGGACTACCGATTTTGCAAAATTAGCTGAGTTTGCAACACGTGGTGTTGATTTGTTGTTATCTGATTCCACCAATGCCGAAAGACCAGGTTGGACTCCATCCGAATCAGTCATTGGTCCTGCATTTGATAAAGTTTTTGCCGAAGCACAAGGTCGCGTCATTGTGGCAACCTTTGCTTCATTAATTTCGCGCGTACAACAAGTAGCCGATGCCGCCGCAAAAAGTGGACGAAAATTAGCATTCGCCGGTACAAGCATGGTGGATAACGTCAAAGTTGCTCGCAAAATGGGTTATCTTGAAATTCCTGATGAGTTGGTTGTACCCATTGACCAAGCGCAAAAAATGCAAGACCATAAAGTTGTAATTATGGGCACAGGCTCACAAGGCGAACCTTCATCTATTGTTGGTCGTTTATCGGCTGGCACGAATCGCCAATTTGATTTGAAAGCAGGTGATACGATTGTATTGTCGTCACACCCAATTCCGGGTAACGAAGAAACTATCAGTAAAACGATCAATCGTCTATTAAGAAGAGGCGCAAAAGTTATTCACGATGGCATTGCTCCCATTCATGTGTCAGGTCACGCCGCGCAAGAAGAACAAAAATTATTAATCAACTTGGTCAGACCCAAACATTTTATGCCCATTCATGGTGAGTTGCGTCAACTCATGCGCCATGCTGAACTGGCTCAAGAACTTGGCATTCCAGCTGAAAATACAATTGTGGTTGAAAATGGTCAGGTGGTTGAATTGGTTGGAAACAAAGTTTTACTCGGTGAGAGAATCCCCGGCGATTATGTTTTCGTCACAGGCGAATCAATTGGTGATATTGACCTTGGTGTAATGAAAGAACGCAGTCAATTGGCGCGTAACGGCATTATGTTAATTGATATCAGCCTTGATAAATTAACAGGTCGTTTATTACAAGAGCCAGAAATTATCACGCGCGGCTTTGTTTCACCAGAAGATGCCGAAACGCTTCTGCCTGACGTGCAAGAACTTGTCAACAATCTTATCCATGATGATGGCTTCGATGATGAAAAAGATATCATCAGCGCTGTCAAAAGTTATTTGCATCAACAAACCAAACGCCGCCCAATGATTTTTGTGACATTGAGTAAA
>DQGV01000171.1 GCA_003524705.1 Anaerolineae bacterium
GAATTGGGATTCGCCGTCCAGAAGATTATTGGTATGGGGCAGGGGTACCAGTATTGGGAGCACAAGTTTTATTTTCTTTATTTATTGGAGCGATATTTGCATACTTCCAAATAAAAAGTGGAATAAAAAATAATCGGCATTTTGATATAGCTTTTTGCCTTAGTTGCTTTTTTATTACTGCATTTTTATGGGCACGCGAACCTATAGTTCCTAATTACTTTATGCCTGATACAGCAAAAAATGTTATGTATCCATACTCAGATAGTGCTTTGTTTGATACAGTCAGCCAATTTGCACTGATCGGGCAGGGTCTTTTTAATAATGTATTTCTTGACCGTGCACTATATTCTTCATTTTTAACCTATTTATATCTAATACTTGGACAAGATATTGAGAAAATACTAACTGTACAAGCAATTTTATTTTCAGTTTTCCCAGTAGCTATTTATCTAATTGGCAAGGAGTTACATAGCCGCACATTTGGGATCACATTTGCTGTTTTAATTGCATTACGTGGGCTTAATGCAATTAAAACAGCTCAGTGGATTGACTTAGCTGGTCCAAAAATGATGACAACAGATTTCCCAACGGCAATAGGTGTTGCTCTTTTCTTACTTTGTATAATCAAGTGGATAAAAAACCCTTCTAAAGTTTATTTTAATGTTTTCGCGGGTGGTGTTCTTGGCTTGACATTAATGTTACGAACTCATGTTCTTTTATTGTTACCAGCCACCATTTTATTTATTCTCTTGTTTGCCTATCGTACTCAATGGAATATTCGATTGCTAGGTTCACTAGTTTTAATAATTGGAATGTTGATTGCGACAACACCATGGGAGTTACGGAATCAAAAAAATGGCTACCCTATGTTTTATGTGTACTATTCGAGGATTTTATTAATACTTGATGAACGTTATCAAATTCAAGGCGAGTTTTCCTCACCAAACCTAATTGTAGACCATAACATAGATAAACACACGAAAATTAATTTGATTAAGAACCCGCTTCAAGAAGCTGGTTGTGATACTCAAGTTTGTAATATTACAAATCATTTTTTTCATAACTTAATAACTTCTTTTCTTTTCTTGCCTTCATCATTTATGTTCGATAGTTTATGGAATACTGTAAAAGAAGGTGCACCATATTGGCAGTCAGGTTGGACGGGAGACGGTATCACTTTTGCTGAAAGTATCTTGCTTTTAATCAATCTTTTTTTTGTTTCTCTTGGAATTGGAGTAGCTTGGTCAAAAAATAAATGGCTAGGGATTTTCCCATTAGGTATCTTCTTGACTTATATGGCTTCAAACGCATTAGGAATGACATCTGCTGGGCGTTATATTGTTCCGGCAGATTGGATTATTTGTTTTTATTATATTCTTGGGGGATTTCAAATTATGTTGTGGATTTTGCGTCTATTAAAGATTTTGCCGAAGGCAAGTGAACAAGTTGAAATCAAAAATGAAGCGAAGGGAATTAATTATCGTCAAGCGTTTTGGTCACTTGGACTGGTATTAATCATAGGAGCTTTTGTTCCTGCATCTGAATTGTTATTTGAAAAAAGGTATGAAGTACGAGAACCTGAATTAATTATGACAGATTTAGAGCAAAGCGGATTGTTAAGTCAATCAGGTTTCTCACAAACGGAGTTACTTGAATTTTTATCTCATCCTCAAGCGATGATTGTGGAAGGGAGAGCTTTGTATCCGCGATATTATCCTATGGGCGAAGGCGAACCAGATAGAAGCACGTATTACCGTTATTTAGATTTTTCACGTTTGGTATTTACTGTAATCGGACCTTATTCTGTTCAGGCGCAAGGGGTTGTGATTGCAGGCGATAAACCGAATTTTTCAATTCATGCGTCAGATGTGATTGTGCTTGGGTGTTGGAATACAACATATTATGCACCGTTTATTGATGCAGTGATTGTTTTTATAAATTCTGAAGAGGGAAGTTATGTGTACCAGCGTTTACCAGAACACCCATTGCAATGTCCATTACAAGAGCCGCGTCAATAAATGACTCTGAGGTTTTCTCAAATAGATCCATGACAATTGTCATGTCTTAATAATAGAAGAAATGATTATTCACACATCCGCAGGTGAATCCTTCGTGATAAGATAAATTCATGCACGACGATTCTTCTCGCATCCTCCGAACTGCCGCATGGATCTGGCTCGGCTTTTTAATCGCCATGGCAATTGTGGATTTTGCCTTGTACACGCCGCGCATTCAAAACATGTTATCCATTGCGGAACGAATTCAGACACTGCAACAAAATCAACAATCACTTTTGCCGCGAGAAATACCTCAGGGGCGAAACCCGTTTCTTCCAATTTATCTTTTTTACATTACCAACGGAGTTGCGGCTTTGCTATTTTTACTTTTTTCTTTTTGGGGCTGGGTAAGAGAAAAACTTGGAAACATTTTTTATCCCTTAATGATTTTGGTCATTTCTACTGCGCCAATTATTATCAATACATTGGTCGTGCCGCGTTTTCCACAAGGTCCGCTTTCAAATGCAGAA
>DQGV01000338.1:0-4616 GCA_003524705.1 Anaerolineae bacterium
CTCAAAGTTTTACGAATCACATTTTTATCAGCACTTGCATTGGAATTGCTCGCAACAATTAGTACAGCCGTTGTCGCCGTTGAAATCGGATTTCGCTTGTTATACGGCTTCATGGATTTTCAACCCGCCTTATTTTTATTAGTCCTCGCCCCAGAGTTTTATATGCCACTTCGAGCCTTGGGTGCAAAATTCCATGCAGGCATGAATGGAACCACCGCTGCAAAAAAGATTTATGAAATATTGGATACGCCAATTGCCGATATTCGATATTCGAAAATCGAAGAACAAATATCAAATATCGAATTATCGAATATCTCTTTCACTTACCCCAACGAAACCAAACCCGCATTACAAAACATAAACTTAACCATCAACGAAGGTCAACACATTGCACTGGTTGGTAAAACAGGCTCAGGGAAATCAACTCTCGTAAATTTGTTACTTGGCTTTATTCACCCCACTGAAGGCAACCTTCGACCTTCAACCTTTGACCTGCAACCTCTGATTGCTTGGGTTCCACAAAAACCACATCTCTTCCACGACACAATCGCAAACAATATCCGTCTCGGCAAAGCGGATGCAACTGACGAAGAAATTATCCAAGCCGCAAAATCTGCTCAACTGTATGACTTTATCGAATCGCTTCCAGAAAAATATGAAACCATAATCGGTGAAAACGCTTCCCGCCTCTCTAGCGGACAAGCTCAACGCCTTGCATTAGCCAGAGCATTTCTTAAAGATGCTCCGATTTTGATTCTCGATGAACCCACTTCAAGCCTAGACCCTGAGACCGAATCATTGCTTGAAGAATCAACAAAGAAATTAATGCAAGGCAAAACGGTTATTACGATTGCACATCGCCTCAACACAATCTTTCAAGCAGATCAAATCATTGTTTTAGATGAAGGCAAAATTATTGAGCAAGGCACACATGCTGAATTGATAAAACAAAATGGTTTATATGCAAAGATGGTGAAAGTACAAAAAGTCGAAAGTCACAAGTCGCAAGTCAAAAGTTTTCCATCAAACATACCCGACCTCCAATCTGTGACCTTTGACCAAACAAAAAAAACTTCACCAATTACCAATCACCAACAACCCACCGCCTTCCGCCTTCTACAATTTCTAAAAGGCAATTGGCATCGCGTTGCATTTTCAGTTTTATTAAGTTCCGTCACGATTGGCGCAAGCGTTGCATTAATGGGAACATCCGCTTGGTTAATTTCAACTGCCGCCATTGCAACATCAGTTGCAGATCTCGGCGTATCAACCGTTGGTACAAGATTTTTTGGAATCACGCGCGCACTCTCGCGTTATTTTGAACGCCTCGTTTCGCACGATGTCACTTTTCGTTTGCTGGCAAAATTTCGCATTTGGTTTTATGAAAAACTTGAACCGCTTGCTCCCGCCCGCCTGATGAATTTTCGTACAGGTGACTTACTCTCACGCATCATCGGTGATGTTGAAACATTGGAAAATTTTTACGTGCGAGTTATTTCACCTCCATTGACTGCCATCGTCGTTGGAATCTTCACTGCTATTTTTCTCGCTTCTTTCTACCCCATACTTGCTCCTGTCTATTTGACATTTTTCATCAGCCTCGGCTTGATTCTTCCATGGCTGACGCAAATCATCAGTCGCAAATCTGCCGAACAAACGATTAACATTCGAGCCGAATTACACACCCAACTCGTTGATGGCATTCAAGGCATTGCAGATTTACTCGCTTATGGCAGAGGGGATGAAAGATTAAATAAAGTTGCAACACAAGGCATCAATTACGGCGATGCTCAAAAAAGATTATCACTAATTACAGGCATCGGTGCAAGCTTATCAACTTTACTAACCAACCTTGCTTTATGGACAATTTTATTTTTGTGTATTCCACAAGTCACCAATGGAAATCTTGCGGGTCCAATGTTGGCATCTTTATCATTGTTAACGCTTGCATCTTTTGAAGCAGTGACTCCACTTCCAGTTGCCGCCCAAGCATGGAATTCCTCCCGTGAATCCGCAAAAAGATTGTTTGAAGTAGTAGATACACAGCCAGAGATTAGAGAGCAGAGAACAGTTATCAGTAATCAGTGAGCAGTAATTGGTAAATAGTAATTGCCTTATCTCAGTCAAATAACAAAAAAGTTAAAGAACAGACCTGACAGGTTTCCGAAAATCTTACAAAGATTCATCATGACAAAACCTGTCAGGTCTTTCTGATTACTGCTCACTCTTTCCACTTTCTACTTTCTAAAACTTTTCCTATCCTTTGTACGAGGCTTTTCATTAACACCAAGTTTCTTTTTTTCACTTGGGACTCGTTTAAGTTTATCCGTTGGATGACGACGTTTATCTCGAACTTTTGCTATCATCTTTCCTTTTCCACCTTTTAATTCTTCAACTTCATCTTCTGTCAAATAACGCCATTGACGAGGTTTCAAATCACCTAATCTCAATGTTCCAATTCTAAGGCGGATAATTTTTACAACAGGTAAACCTAATAATTTTCCAACTTCACGAATTTGGCGTTTTTTACCTTCACCCATAATGACTCGAATCCATGCGCCTTTGCCAGAAGTGGATAAAAATTTCACATCCGCTGGTTGAGTCTTATCGCCATCTTCTAGCACAACACCTCTGCGCCAAGCATTGAGTTGTTCTTCGTCAGGTCTTTTGGCAACCAAAACACGATATTCTTTTTCATGTCCATAACGCGGATGGGTTAATTTATTTGTCAAATCCCCATCGTTGGTCATCAAGATTAAACCTTCTGAGTCATAATCCAAACGACCGACTGGATACAAATGCCCTTGCACTGGAATCAAATCCCGCACAATTTGTCTATCATCTTGCCCTTCGGATGCAGATAAAACATTGCGTGGTTTATACAAAGCGATATAAGTCAACGCTTCTTTCTTGGCTAAGGTTTTTCCGTCAATGGTGACTTTATCTACAGTCAAATCCGCTTTTTGACCCAACTCCGCTTTTTTGCCATTAACAAAAACTCGTCCCTCAATAATAAATTGTTCACAAGCCCGTCTTGAACCATACCCTGCTTGTGCTAATAATTTTTGTAATCTCTCTTGCATTCAATCAACCTTTCTTTCCTCTTTCTTCTTTCATCAATCCACTTTCCGCTCCCCACTTTCTACTCACTATTCACTAACTACCCCTTCAACAATTCCGTCGCTTGCGGTTCTGCTTCAGTCGGCACTGCCAATGGAGGCAATTCCATAATTGAATTCAAACCGAAATGTTGTAAAAACTCTGGCGTGGTAGAGTAAAGAATCGGTCTGCCTGGTCCTTCCGCTCTGCCAGATTCTTGTACCAAACCTTTGCTCAACAAACTTTTCATCATTGCATCACTATTGACCCCACGAATCGAATCCACTTGCGGTCGTGTGACAGGTTGTTGATAGGCAATAATGGCTAAAGTTTCTAATGCTGCTCGGCTTAAGTGAGTCACGGCTTCAAGACCTAAAAATGTTTCCACCAAACCAGCCAACTCCGCGGCAGTGGTCAATTGCACACGTCCAGCGTTCCGCTGTAAACGCAAGCCGCGCGTCCGTAATGAATCGTCAAGTTCTTTAAGTCCACGTTCTACTACAGATGCAGTCACATCTAATGCTTGTGCAAGTTGCTGAATCGCCACAGGCTCAGCCGAAACAAACAACATCGCTTCAATTTTTGCCGAAAGACTCAAATCAGTTTCTAAAATTGTTTCAGAATTGCTCATGCTATAATTACTCCGCAAAAAATTTAAAAAGTTGGTTTACAAAATGAAAAAACAAAATTTAACATTTACTATTTTTATCACATCACTTGTAATCGCTTCACTGGCTTGCTCCATGTTCGTTGGCGGACCAGATTACCCAGAACAAACTGTTCCAGTTTCACCTGATGAAGCACTCAACATGCAAAGCATCATCGAACAAGCATTACTATCTGGTGCAGAAACAGGCGTCATCACTGTTCAACTCACCGAAGCACAACTGACATCTTTTATGGCGCAACGGCTTGCATCACAAGCCAACCCACCATTTACTGAACCGCAAGTTTTATTACGCAACGGTCAAATGTTTATGTATGGCAAAATCACACGCGGTTGGTTTACAGCCAACATACTCATCACCATGAACGTCACCATTGACCCTGTTACTGGCGCACCAAAAATTGAAATCGCCTCTGCCGATTTTGGTCCATTCCCTGCACCCGAAGGAATCAATCAAGCATTAAGTGCTCTCATTGATGAAGCCTTCACAGGTTCATTCGGTCCCGTTGCAGTTGGATTCCGTTTAGAAAATATCACCATCGCAGATGGTATGATGACTCTGACAGGACGAATCAAATAATCGGATTGGGATTATACCCGACATGCCTCGCCTCAAACTTCGTGGATACTTGTTTGCCGTTTTGATACTTTGTACTACGGTGATAATTTCTTGTCGTTCACCACAAATCGGTGAAGATGTAACTATCAACATTCAAGTAGATGGTCAAACCTACGCAGTAGATGTCCCTGCCGGGAGCACTGTCGCGCAAGCCTTAGCATCCGCGGGTATCACAGTTAGCACCTTAGATAGAAGCGAACCACCTCTTTATACAGTCATCAACGCAGGTGA
>DQGV01000338.1:4910-6147 GCA_003524705.1 Anaerolineae bacterium
TTTGAAAGACAAATTGTCAGAAACGAAACATTACCCGAAGGCGAGACACGTTTAGTGCAAGCGGGAGTTAATGGTTTAGAAGAAGTAACAACTCGCAGAATTTTAGAAAATGGAGTTGAGGTTAGCAAAACAACTGTCAAAACAGTTGTTATCACCGAAGCATTACCAGAAATTGTGATGGTCGGTGCGCAAGCATCGTTTGCTCCATTAAATATTCCCGGCACCATTGCATATCTAGCAGGCGGCAATGCATGGATTATGGAAGGCTCAACTGCCAATCGCAGAGTTATCGTCAGCACTGGTGATTTGGACGGAAGAATATTTACTTTATCACCCAATGGCGAATATTTAGTCTTTACGCGTAAATCAACCAAACCTGCTGATGAAGAAATTAATACGTTGTGGGCAGTACGAACGAGGAATCTAGACCCAAAACCTTTTTCATTACAAGCAAAAAATGTTGTCCATTTTGCTTCTTGGATTCCCGGTACAAATTCAGTGGCGTATTCTACTGTCGAACCTCGAAGCACTGCACCGGGTTGGCAAGCCAATAATGATTTATATCGAGTGAGCATTACCAACGCTGCCTCACCACGTCGGTTGTTATCTTCAAATAGTGGCGGTGTATATGGCTGGTGGGGTATGAATTTTGCTTTTGCGTCGGATGGTCGTTTGGCATATTCCAGACCGGATGGTATCGGCTTGGTTGACCAAGATGGTGGTTATCTTAAACCTTTACTTGATATTACACCGCTCAACACACGCAGTGATTGGGCATGGATTCCGCCTTTGGTTTGGGGTGCAGATGGAAATAGTTTATATTATGTGAATCATGCTTCTGCGCCGGCACCGATTACAAGCGAAGAGTCACCATACTTTGACCTCTCAGCTGTCTCGTTTAGTAATGAAGCGAATGTGACCATTGTCAATTCCACAGGCATGTTTGCATATCCATCTGTTTCGCCGATTCAATCAAATGGTCAAGAAAAATCATTTCAAATTGCATATTTACAATCCGTGTTTGTTGAACAAAGTGATTCGAGTCGGTATCGTTTGATGGTAATGGATAGAGATGGTTCAAATAGTAGATTATTATTTCCACCTACAGATACAAATGGAATTGAACCTCAAGTGCCGGCTTGGGCACCGGCACCATTGACAGGTCAGGCAGGTTATTTTATTGCGGTGATGTGAGGGTCGGGTAGGGGAAGAGGGGAGATTTCGGGGGGTGCCGTAT
>DQGV01000198.1:0-3702 GCA_003524705.1 Anaerolineae bacterium
TAGGCTTTTTGATACGCTTCTTCGGCATCATCTACGGCTTGTTCGGCTTCGAGCAACGCGGTATTGGAGTTGAGCAGATTATCTAGATCGCGTTGTGCACTCACCAAATCGGCTTCTGCCAAAATAACACTTTGATTCAAAGAGGTCTTGCTCAAACTTGCCAAGATGGTGTCTTTTGTTACCACGTCACCAATTTCGGCGTTGACCGACTCGACAATGCCAGTGGTTTGCCAAAGTAAATTTGCGCTTTGTTTGGCACGCACGGTACCCGTTGCGCCGACAAAGGCTTGCAAATTGCCACTTTCTACTGCGCTGGTTTGATAAATGGGTTCTTCACCACTGTTTAGGCTCGAAATGACCACACATAATAAAATCACGACTACTACGCCAATGATGATCCATGTGCGCCGAGAAAACCTTGCAAAAAATTGTTTCATTGATTTATAGTCCTCCAGAGGATGCTACTTTTATTTGTTGGGGCACAGCGGAAAGATTTGTAGTCAAAACCATATTCCAACCTGCTGTGCCCCTGCATTTTTGATTATCACAATTCTGCCAGATATACGTGGAGAAATTGTGGAAGTTTCTTTACATACGCTCAACATTCTAATTCACTTCTATAAAAGTGGGCTTGGTTATGGAGGGGAATTAACGAAGGTTTAATAATTAACTTTATGCTTGGTAAAATAAAGTTAGGTTTTATAAAGCACAGGTGCAGAAGTGACCAAATATTACTATGCAGGAAGTCAAAGAATCGCCATGCGACAAGACGCTGAACTAATGTTCATCATCGGTGCCATTTGGGTTCTACTTCTTTGGTTACTAATAATGAAGGTACAGTGATTTCTGAAACCAAATACAAGGCTTGGGGTGAAGTGCGTTACGAAAGTGCATCAAGTCCACCGGAATATACCTATACAGGTCAATATTCTTACACCGATGACTTCGGTTTGATGTTCTATAATGCCAGATGGTATGATAGCTCGCTGTCAAGGTTTGCTCAGGCGGATACGATTGTGCCCAAAGAACAAGGTATCCAAGCATGGGATAGGTATGCTTATGGAAACAACTCTCCATTACGATATACCGACCCGACTGGACATGTTGGTTGTGATGAAGATGCAAACGGGAAATGTATAAATTACGAATACAAAGAACGAAAATTTTATGGATTATTTGCATATGCAAATCGTGTTTCTAAAAATCAAGGTAAACGAAATGTTTTAGAATCTATGTCTAAAATTGTAGGCAAAGCGAGTGAAATTTACGGAAATGATTCAGATGGCATGATGCGAGGGCTTAGCATGATATTTCTTGGTGCACCTGAATATGGACCTGGAACTCTTATAAAAGCAGAGAATGTTCTTAAGAGTAGTGAGCCATCATTCTTCCTTAAATTTGGAAATAAGGGATTTCATGATGATTTTCGAGATGGTCAAAACCAAGTACATCATGTATGGACTTACATTGCAGAGACTTATAATCCCGGCGGGCTACCTATATCTATCACTGCTCAACCATCAAACTATTATCATGAAATTGAAGAGTATTACCAATTGAAAAAAACAGGTAAGGAAGGAAGTAGCTGGGATGGTTTTATTTTGTCCATGGCAGGTATATATATAGGCATAAATATTAATACAGGTGCAGTTTCATTAACTGACTTAGATTCTTATTTGTTAGACACACTTGGACCAAACGCTCCATCTTACCTTTTATCGGAATCGCGGTCATTTGAATTTCCTATCATGTATGAGTTTTTACCTAAGATTGAACCATAATGAAAAAGAAATTTATAAAACCATTTATATATATTTCTGCAAGTATATTTGTTATACTTCTAACAGTAGCGTTGTGCTGGTTGATGTACCCTGTTAATGATTGGCGAGATGATACTTCACCATTATCTAATGAAACCATTAATGATATTTGTTTCAACCTTGATTTATACCAAAAAAGTAAGGCATGTTCATCAGAAATACCAATTTATGCGTCAGATATATTTGCAGACATTGAGAGTTCTTTTGTGAAAGATCAAAATGATTTTGAATACGTGCAATCAAAACTCTCAAAATATTTAGTATACCTCGAAGATTCGGAGTTTGGCGGAAAATATACTTCTTTTGGTGCTTGGTATGATTTTCAAGGTGATGGTATGACAGCATTAATATTCATATTTGAAGGCACTCATGAAAAAAATGTCTTACGATGGTTTAGTCAGTTTTATTGGGAACCTGGCAATTTCAAAGCAGGAGAAGGTTAAAGCTACTGCTATTAGGTGAGCAATAAGCTAATAAAACATGACATGTCTTATTAGAACCTTGATAAATCATCACCTATGTCCGCACCTAGATGACTGTTAATCATGAATCATGTAAGACATGTCATGTTTGTACGAATTGCTATCCCACAAGGGATAAGCGTTTATAAACTACCGTTTGGCTACACGCTATTAATCAACAATTCGCATCATCAACCAAACCCATATATGGGCAGTACCTAACCGAGCCTCAAAACACAAAGGGAGTATAGGCACAGTATAAGCACCCCCCGAGCAAATCCACTTTTAACCCTCCCAAACACCCCCACCGGTGGAATGCACTCCACTACCCACTGCCTTCCGCCTTCTGCTTACTGACAACTGCCCACTGACTACTGACTACTGACTACTGCTTTCCTTTTCCACCAACTCCCGATTCCCCATTCCCAACCATTCAGACCTATTAGACCTCTCAGACTTCCCAGACCAATAAGACCAATTATAATCTCCACCTATGATATTTCAACGCATCATGCGCGGGGTAGAAGTGACCGTCATCCTCATCATCCTCGCCTCGGTTACAGGCTATAGCAACCCATCACTCACCAATCCCATCGAAAAGATTCGGGCATACACACGCGATATTGAATTTGATTACGTCGAATGGATGATAGATGCCGCCATCTTAAAAGTGCAAGCCGCCTCGGTAGATTTGCCATACACACTAGACCATGCAACCCAAAAACAAATTGTGGATGAATATCTACGCGCCACGCAATTGATTTTAGAAAAAGAATATCTACTCGCACAAATTTACGCCGACCCAAACATCCAAGACAAAGAAACCTACTCTCAAGATTTGCGTGCCGAATTAAATGAACTGTACACGCGGCAAAGTCAACTTGCCCCGTTGGCTGAGGCGGTTCTGCAAGGTCAAATTACACAAGTGCTAGCAGAAATCGGTTTAACATCAGGCGGGCAACCCATTCCAAATGTTTGGTATCACTCCACGCGTTTGCCGTGGGCGTTAATCGTCTCACCGCGTGAGCGTATTGAACAAACTGCAAACATTTCACTCAACATGGATTTAACAGTTGATGAACACGCCATACTTGAATCCAATATTGATAAAAGTCTGGACACATCCACATTGGTTGTGCCAATCGGCGGCGTAGGTGTGTACCCCACTATGGTGGCACGCACTACAAATTTTGAATGGCTACTCAATACCATTGCGCACGAATGGATTCACAATTACTTGATGTTCGCCCCGTTAGGTTTGATGTATACCGAAAACCCTGAAACCCGCACGATTAATGAAACCACTGCTTCGATTGCTGGTGATGAAATTGGCAGACTCGTGCTAGAAAAGTTTTACCCTGAAAGAATCTCCGCTTCGCCTACTACACTGCAACTTGTTTCTGCTTCCTTCGACATTCCAG
>DQGV01000198.1:3912-4070 GCA_003524705.1 Anaerolineae bacterium
CTACCCTGCAACTTGTCTCTGCCTCCTTCGACATTCCAGACCCCGATGACATCCCCCGCCCCGTGTTTGATTTTCGTGAGCAAATGTATATTACAAGAGTAAACGCAGATTTATTATTAGCCGAAGGAAAAATAGAAGAAGCCGAAGCCTACATGGAA
>DQGV01000456.1 GCA_003524705.1 Anaerolineae bacterium
ACTTTAAACAAATTCTTAATGCCATTTTGAAACTTGACCTTATATATTTCAAGGTCTTGAACATTTTTCTTGATAGTTATTTCACTTTCATAATTTGGAATAAATCGTTTATCAAATTTCTTTAACCATATTAACCAAATTGTGCTTAAGTCTAAATATTGAACTAAACCACCATAAGGTGGATCTGTCATTATAAAATCTATAGATTCTTCATCAATGTAGTCTGTAATAGTATTTATATCTATAATTCCATACTTTATATCAAAGTTTTTTGATCTATTACTTTTGTTGCTTTTGTCAACATACAAAATCTTAGGGACTTTACCAATATAATTTTTAACTTCACCTAATGAACTTTCAACTGATTGTTTGCCAAAACAACTACCAGAGAAAACAAGTAAAGGATTCATCTCCATTTGTCTAGCAGCACAAATGTATGCTGACCTACCCCAGCTTGTGGAAAATGCCCTATTAGCATTTTCTCTTCTTGGAACACTCATTTTGGTGCATAAATGAATAGTCTTAATAAAACCTAATAACAATTGCTTCTTAAGTACGGCATTTTTGTTTGATAGTATCTTATCGAAAATACTTGATATTACATAAAGATTTCTTTTTGTCCACAAATCAGAAAATCTATTTCCACCGATATTTTCAATAAAACTAGCTGAAAATGATGGCGAGTTATAAAATTCGTCATCAGGATACCAAGTACTTATTTTTATTTTATGCAGATTACTGGCTTTTGTATTTTCTTGATTAGTTGGTTTTTGAAGATAACGAGTTTCCTTATCTTTTTTACATTCTAAACATAATATTCCAACTTCATATAACCTTCCCTTATTCCATTTGAAGTTTTGAATAATAGCTTTTGGGTTTTTACATTTCCTGCATGTAGTATGAAAGTATTCTTGATAAATTTTGTCGTTTTCAATTTCAGAAATTATTTTATTTACTTCTTTTTCAAAAATTTCTTTATCAAATTCGCTACAGAAGGCTTCAATTAAGAATGATGTAAGTGGATTTAGATCAAATGCAATTGCTTTTCTTCCAGCCTTTACTGCTTCAAAAGCACTAATCGCACTGCCTGAAAAAGGATCTAAATAAACACCGTTACTGGGAGTATAATTTTTAATATATTCATGCCAAATATTATGAGGTTTTTTACCCCAATACTTCATAGCAGTATAAATTGGAGGACGAGTTTCCTCTACAAGAGCGAAATTTAAGTCTTTCATATTATTAAAGATATTGTAATTATTATAGCATTGTATTGTGTCATTATGTAAGTTATTTTATTGAAAATTAAATACAAGAAATGAATAAAACCCTATCCACTGACCAAACACCAGAAAACATTTCTAAAATTTTAGAAGTGTTAGCAGAAACGCCAAATAAATTAGAAGCATTGAGCAAAGGGTTATCAAAAGAAAAACTTCGTGAGCCATTAGGAAAAGGCGAAAGGTCTTTTACAGAAGATTTGACTCATTTAATTAATGGTGAGGCAAGGTCAGCAGAAATGATTTATCAGGCATTATTAGTCAAAGAACCTTTCTTCTCAGATTTTCATCCGGACCGTGATTGGGGGAAGTTAACTCGCTTCGACTTGTTAGACTTTTCAGACCTTTTAGATTATTTCAAGACTCGAAGAAAAATTTTATTAAGAGTGCTATCAGGGTTGAAAGAGGCTGAATGGTCAAGAACCATTCGAGAAGAAGGAAAGAAGCGAAAAGAATCTGTCTACTGGCGGGCGCGGACGATTGTCATGCATGAGTTGGACCATGTGGGGGATTTGGAAAAGAAGTTGAGGAAATAAAAAGGCACTAAAAATCTTTATTGCCTTTTTTCTAAAAGATGTCTGTTATCTCTACTTACCAAACCACATTCGCCCAATCAAATTATCTTTGCGAATAAATTGGTGATACAACGCCGCGCCAGTGTGTAATACTACTAAAGCAATCATCACATAACTTAAATTGCCGTGTAATATTCGCTCAGGATAAATAAATTTTCAGGAATCGTTTCGCCATTCCCTTTCAGAATCCCTTCTAGTCCATAGGCTTCGTCTAATGAGTCTCCTGTAAACATCATGGCAAACACACCTACATATAAAAGAAAATGTACGATTTTTCCAATCCAATTTAATATCGGATGCCCTGCATCAGCAGGTGCAGGACGCTTGAATAGATAACGTGTCACAAGTCTAGCAATCATAAACAAGCCAAGAAAAATCCCCGCCATTTTATGAAATCCTAATAATGGGGCTTCTTCGGCATTTGGTACGCGTGAAACACAAATAGCCCACCAAACAACAACACAAATGTAAGTAATGTTACCAACCAGTGTAATGTCATATGTATGGGGTGATATCGTTTTGGAGCAGTTTGATTCGTCATATATTTTTTCTCCTTTGAGTTTTTATAAATTGGTTTGCAACTAATTAAACCTTATTAAGATTAAGAATTTTTTGTAACCTTAAACTCTTCTTGAATAGCCGAAGTTAAATCAACCACCCGCTTCTTAGATAATGTGCAGTATTTTTTATCAATTTCAATCCCTACACCTTTTCGCTGATTCAACGCAGCAGAAATAATTGTAGAGCCACTACCACTAAATGGGTCTAAGATAGTATCTCCCACATAGCTAAACATTTTGATACAACGCCTCGGCAACTCTAGTGGAAAGGGTGCTGGATGTCCAATTTTTTTCTTGCTTTCGCCATTGAATGTCCACACGCCGTTTGTCCATTCCATAAATTCATCACGTTCAATGTCAGAGACTTTGCTTCCGCTGGTTTTCTTCCAATTCTTTTTATACAAAATCAAAATCAATTCTACCGGCGCAATGACAAATGGTGCAGAAGCACTCTTCCATGACCCCCATGCGGTTCTTCGAGAAATGTTGCCTTCATTCCAAATGACTGTGGAATGATATTGAAAGCCGATTTTTTTTGCAATCGTAGTGATGTCTGCCCCAACGCTTTGTTGACCGCCTTTGTTTTTATCTAGTGGGACATTCAAGCAAAAACGTCCATCTTCTTTGAGCCAATCAAAACAACGGGACATCCACTTTTCACTGAACTCAAGATATTCTGTGTAGGATAAGTCATCTTTGTGGGAGTTGTAAGCAATATCCACGTTGTAAGGAGGCGAAGTGACAATCAGGTCAATGCTATTATCTTCAACAAGTTTGGTGGTAATGACATCGTCATTGATAATTTTGATTTGATTGTTTTCAAAGAACACCTTGGGGTTTTTCATGCTGAGATTGTAAACGATTTTCCGTTATACTCATGCCCGCTGTGAGGATATAAATTTATGCCAATTTTTGCTTTAGTTTTGCTGTTCTTATCCGCAACAATGCATGCTTTGTGGAATTTTTTGCTGAAAAGTTCAGAAGAAAAATATATTGCCATGGGCTGGCAAGTGATATTAAGTGGGGTGCTTTCTTTCTTCATACTTTTTTATTCTGGTTTGCCGCCTCAACACATGTGGGGATTTGCAATTGCCAGTATGTTATTGGAAGCCATTTATTTTATTTTGTTATGTATTGCATACACTGACCATGACTTTTCATTGGTGTATCCTATTGCACGTGGAGCGGCACCTGCATTGTTAGTGTTATGGTCAGCGATTTTTTTACGCGAACAATTGACAGTTGGTGGTTATATTGGATTAGCAATGATTACAGGCGGCATTATCTTAATCGGCGCAACAACACTTTTACAAAATAAAGGTCAGAAACCACATTTGAAAGGAATCTTAACCGCTTTATCGGTTGCACTAGTAATTTCCATTTATACATTTATTGATGGAACGGCTGTCAAAAATGGACCTGCTCTGCCGTATGGAATATCCATGTTTGTGATGGTGCCGTTTGTGACCACGCCTTACTTAATGAATCGTTATGGTGTTGAGCCATTCAAACGCGTATGGAAAAGTTATCGCGGATATTTGTTGATAGGTGGCGTACTTGGATTAGTCGCATATATGTTGGCGTTATTTGCTTACACGATTGCGCCATTAAGTTATTCGGGTGCGATTCGTGAGGTCAGTGCTGTGATTGGGGCGTTTTTAGGCTGGAGATTTTTGAAAGAAGAAATGGGCGGGATTCGTTTGGTCGGGTCAGTGATTGTGTTTGCGGGTGTGATGGTAATTGCAGTGTTTGGATAAAAGACTTAGCCACAGAGAGCACAGAGATTTTTGAGTTTTTTCTCTGATAACTCTGTGACCTCTGTGGCTTTGAACAAATTAAGTGTTGATGAAACAGAATCAACTTGAAGTCGAGAAAGAGGCGGGTTTTCATCTAATTTACAATATTAATTTTTAAGTTGCATCCTCTGTGAAATGGGGTAAGATTAGAAATGCCATGACAAATAATTTGGCATTGCTTTTGGGTTTACTTTTGTAATCAATCAGTTGCCTGATGGGTACTCACATACCTATCAGGTTTTTTTATTTGAGGAGTATCAATGCTGAAAACACCTTGGGAATATCGTTACGCTCACCG
>DQGV01000466.1:0-6753 GCA_003524705.1 Anaerolineae bacterium
GGTGAATTTAATCGCGGAAATTTTCGCGCACAAACATTAGGTCAAAATGATAGAGTGGTTGTGCAAGTAACCACGCGCCCGGATGCCATCTCTGGCGGGCAAACGGCAATGACGGTAACGATTCAAACAATTGACGAAGGTGTAATGATTGAGTTTGGTCAGCAGGCTTGGTTAGGTGTAGCCGCGAGTTTGGGCGTGAGTGCATTATCGGCTTTGAAAAATCCGTTTAGTTTATTAGGGCGTTTGGATGATATTGCTCAAGATATTGAGAATTTAACATTGCGCGAAAAAGTTTGGCAAGTGATTTCAAAAGCGGCGCGGTCTGCTGGGGCTTCGGCTGAGCTTTCTGAAAATTTGAAACGCACAACTTGTGAATATTGTCATGTTGCCAATAAAGTCGGCGAACCTTCGTGTGTGGCGTGTGGTGCCCCGCTTGGGTTAGCACAACCGCATACTTGTAGAAACTGCGGGTTTGTTGTGAAGGTGGGGACAAAAACGTGCCCGAATTGTAAAAGTTCTTTATAAGACTTCTTGCAAAAGTCTTTTTAGCCACAGAGAACACAGAGAAAAAAAGAGATTTAAATGTTTTTCTCAGAGAACTCGGTGCACTCTGTGGCTTTGTTTTAGGCACTTATGCAAGAGGTTTATAAAAGAAAAAACAAATCTGCAAAATACTGCGGACTGATAGGCTTGCACAATTAGCGTGCACGCTCTATAATTCTACTAGGTGCGATTTATGAACTTGAAAGAACTAGAGGCACGGCTTCAACATTTGATTGAAGTGGATTTGCTAAGTGTACTGCCCGGGCGAAAAATTGAAGATGTCATTATCCAAAAATTAGCCGCCGCTATTCAGCACAATACCCTCACAACCGCTTACTCTTCCACTGCCCCCGATGTTTTCACATTAATTTTGCACCCAGAGACTGCCAAACATTGGCAAGACCAAAAATTGCTTGCAGTAGTATTGCATTCTATTGCGTCTGTAGCGCAAGAGGCTGGGCTGAGATTTATAATTACCCCCACGGTAACAATTTCTACAGACGAGAAAATTCCACTTAACGACGCTGAGGTGGTAGCGTCACATAGGGTAGAGGCTATGTCAGAAACAAACGCAAACCCATCACCAGTTGAAAATGAAAATCAAGAAGATAATGAACGCATTCCAGAAAATGCCTTCTTGATTGTAGAGGGCGTGAAGGTATTTCCTTTAACGACCAATGTTGTTAATATCGGGCGCAGGTTGGATAATCAATTAATTATTGATGACCCACGTGTATCTCGTAACCATGCTCAATTACGTTCGATTAAAGGACGTTTTGTGGTATTTGACTTAAACTCAACCGGCGGAACGTTTGTGAATGGTCAACGCACCAGCCAAAGCGTTTTGTATCCGGGTGATGTGATTTCGTTAGCAGGCGTGGCATTAATCTTTGGGCAAGATAACCCACCACCGCGACCGGATTTGAAAGATACTAGTCCATTTCAAAACGCCAGCGTAGATAGACCGACCGCTATTTTGAAAGAACATTCCACAGCAAAATTACCTAAAAAATGAGTGCTTCAATTGTATTGGCATTGCGGATATTAACTGCAATTGCTTTATATGCTTTTCTGGCATGGGCTTTGTATTCTTTGTACCGTGAAGTACACAGACAAGGCTTCAGCTTAGCAAACCGCCGAGTTCCGGGCATCAGTTTGATGGTCAAACAAGGAAGCGGAAGTTCATCCTTAAGACATTTTGCTCAACCAGAAATTATCTTAGGGCGTGACCCCGGCAGTGACATCCCCTTATTAGATGATAGAGTCTCGGCTCGCCATGCGCAATTGGTATATCATCATGGGCAATGGTGGTTAGAAGACCTCGCCTCAACCAACGGAACATTTTTGAACAACTCTCCAATTTCTATGCCAACCGTGATAACATCAGGCGATGAAATTATGTGCGGCAACATTCGCCTCACGATTAGTCTTTCTGAAAATGTCATCATCGAACCCACACAGAGAGTAAAAAAATAATATGACAAAAGCAACTATCGCAATCATCGGTGGTTCTGGTTTATACAATATGAAGGGGTTAAAAAATACTGAAGAAATTTCAGTAGATACACCTTTCGGAAAACCAAGCTCACCCATTACAGTTGGCACATTAGAAGGAAAACAAGTTGCCTTTTTAGCACGGCATGGTATTGGCCATTACATCACCCCCAGCGAAGTTCCATATTTAGCAAATATTTACGCACTTAAATCATTAGGTGTTGAAAGAATCATCAGCATTAGCGCGTGTGGTTCATTGCGTGAAGATTACGCGCCCGGTCATATCGTCATCCCTGATAATTTGTTTGATTTTACAAAAGATAGAAGACGTTCTTTTTTTGGTGATGGATTTGTAGCGCACATCAGTGTAGCTGACCCGTTTTGCGACGACTTATCTAACCATGTAGAAAAATCGCTTCAACCTACGGGTGGAACTGTGCATCGCGGGGGGACATTTATCACCATTGAAGGACCGCGCTTTTCGACCAAAGCCGAATCAAATTTATATCGCGCATGGAATATGTCCATCATCGGCATGACCGCTTCACCCGAAGCGTTTTTAGCCAAAGAAGCCGAGATGTGCTACAGTGTGATGGCACACGTGACTGACTATGATGTTTGGCATACGAGCGAAAGCCCTGTGACCGTTGAAATGGTGATTCAAACCTTGAATAAAAATACAGACATCGCCCAAGAAGCGATTCGTAATTTGGTAAAAGATTTACCAAAAAGAAAATGTAATTGCGAAAATGCCTTATCTACGGCGTTGATTACAAATCCCAAAGCCATTCCAACGGAGACGATGAAGAAGTTAGAGTTGTTGGTCAAGAAGTATAGAGACCTTTGAGGTTTTTGTAATACCATACAAAGTATGAGCGATTCACTACGACGAATCTACAATTCTATAGATAGTCTCTTTGACCGTAATTCCATTACTGAGGATTTGCATTTCACAAAAGATGATGTGCAATCAAGCTCATCAAAAACAGCCTTACAAGCTTTTGAGAAAGTTTATGTATTTGTAAGGGAGATAGATAAGCAAGCCAGCCTTAAGATGATTGTCTCACAACAAGGCATTGACCTTGAAGGTAAAAGCACATATTGGGAATTTTTCTTTGACTTGACAAGCAAACGCGCTCAACTCGTTTGTGCCTGGAAACTTCTTTGGGATGAAAAGTTAGATAATTTCAAAAATGCGGTTATAGAATTTAAAGTAACACCATTTCCGCCAGTAAATAGTCCGCTGCGCCAAATGTTGAAAGATGGGAAAATGCTAAACCAACAATTAGCAAGCATGTGGAAACAAGAAATGAAGCGTCGCCTGAATCTCTCAAACCCATTTCGAGATACGAACTTAATCGTCAAAGAATTTACTCAGCAAGGATTAGATATTTCTCAAACAGAATTTTCACTTTCCACAAAACAAGTCAATGACAAAACATATTGGGTTGCGCAAACCAGAGATAAAACATATTCCACTGAATTTGTGTAATAAAATAGTGATGGATAGCCATTCAACAAGGAGAACCCATGCCTGAACATGCTGGCTTAAAAAGTGAAACGCGGTATGGTATGCCCGCCGCAGACCAAGTGCTCGTCAATCGACATTACACGATTGGATATTCGTATTATTTTCGTCAGGCAAAGTGGGCGTTAGAAATTGTTGACCCTGATAAAACGGATGTGCAACGAGCAGATAACTTCCGACCTGATTTTCGCATCCCTGAGCGCTTTCGAGCAGACCTTGTTCACTATGAAGGCTCAGGCTATGACAGAGGTCATTTGGTGGCAAGCGCCAATCAATTTGAAAGTGATTTACAAAACAGTGAGACTTTTTTGTTATCAAACATGTCACCCCAGAAGCCGAAGTTTAATCGTGGTGTTTGGAAAAATCTTGAAGATGCTGTACGCGTTTTAGATGATAAAAAAGAAGTGCTTGAGACTTATGTCATTTGCGGACCTATCTTCAACTTTGACATGCCGATTGTGACGATTAATCCGCTCAATGACAAAGAAAATACGTTGCCGATTCCACATGCTTATTTCAAATCTGTTCTGACAGAAGATGACAAAGGCAGATTACACATGTGGTCATTCTTAATCCCCAACGAAGATACAAAAAAGCCATTAGCAGATTTTCTTGTCCCAGCCCGTAAAGTGGAGCGATATTCTGGCTTCTTATTATGGGAGCGTTTGGTTGGCAAAGAAATTGACAAAGAGAAAGAAAAAGTCCGCCCGATGTGGAAAGCATAAAGGTTTGTTTTCTCGAACAGAACAATATAAACGTATGGAAAACCTACCTAAATCTCAGCAATTGAAAAAATTTCTAATTAACAATCTAGAAAAATGTGCCATTCAAGGAAGAGATGGGGGTGAAAGGCTAGAATTTCCTGATTTTGAATTGTTCCCATTTGATTATTTAGAATACGCCGAAGCAGAATTAGCAAACTTAGAAGAGAGTGACAACAAAAAAATCAATTGTGTTTCTCACATTAAACGAGCAATAGAGTGTGAGTTAGATTCATTTTTATATGCATTAGGATTAAGTAAATTCATAAAACCAGATAATTTTCCTGTTAAGACTGAATGGATTGAAGGTATGGGTATTTTTACCCCTCGTTCGCTAAGAAAACTCAATACCATCAGGAATGAAGTGGAACATGAATATTCGATACCCAAAATACAAAATATAGAACTATATTTTGAGTTAGCAAGTGCTTTTATTCATACGCTTGAGGGTTTTTTAATAATAGCTAATGACAATCAAGGAGTTTGGTGGCAATCAAGGGAATCTAAAAAGAATTTTGACGAAATATTTTTTGCAATGAACTATGAAACGAAAAACTCTGTTCTTACTTTCGAAATTGAGAAGAATACTTCTTTAATTTTTGAGCCCTCTAACAAAGATGAGTTTTTATTTGGAATGCGAGCCTATTTCCTTTTGTCTAGGTTCGCTTCCGATTTAGTAGATGATTCTTATGTTATTCGAAATATTTCAAAATAACACCGTCGTTTTTTCTTAGTAGAATTTCATTAACATCCGTAATAACTTATCTTGCCAAATCATCAAAACCATATGACAAACAGAACCATTTCCCACATCATCGAACCAAACCTCGTAATCGAAGGCGCGGGCGTATTGCTTCGCCGTTCATTCGGTCCACACGCCAGCAACAAATTTGACCCCTTCCTGCTCTTCGACCATTTCGCATTCAATAATCCGCTCGAAGGTCCAATCAAGGGCTTCCCCACCCATCCGCATCGCGGCATCGAAACCGTCACCTACATGCTTGAAGGCACCGTCCGCCATCGTGACAGTCTCGGCAACATGGGCATCATCGCCGAAGGGGATGTGCAATGGATGACCAGTGGTCGCGGTATTTTGCACGAAGAAATGCCACAACGTAGCATCAACGGAAATAATTACGGCTTTCAACTTTGGGTCAATTTGCCAGCCGCACAAAAAATGAGTCAGCCACGTTATCAAGAAGTTGCCGCCAATTCAATTCCCGTCATCGAAAAAGATGGAGCAACGATTCGACTCGTCGCAGGAGAAATTGATGGAACGACTGGACCCGTGACTGAAATTTCCGCATCGCCTCTTTATATGGATGTCAACCTGTCTGCTGGTTCCCGATTCAGTTTACCAATCCCCAACGGACACACCGTCCTCGCATACGTTTTTGAAGGCACAGGCGAATTTGGAGACCAAGTCGTAGAATCTGTCAGCATGATTGTATTCAATGACGATGGCGACCAAGTTGAAGTCAAAACAGAAGCGGGAGTCCGATTCATGTTAATCGCCGGTGCGCCATTCAAAGAACCGATTGTTCCGTATGGTCCATTTGTGATGAACACGCGCGAAGAAATTGAAGAAACCATCCGTGAATTGCGAAATGGAACGTTTATAAAATAACCCGTAGGGACACGGCGACGCCGTATCCCTACATTTTTTATGTCACAAGTCCTCTTTGGTCATCGCTTAGGCAAACAAGGGCAAATTCGCATCGGCTGTTGTGCCGTGATATTTGATTCAACTCGTCAAAAAGTTTTACTCACTCAACGTACCGACAATGGGCGTTGGTGTTTGCCCGGCGGCGCAATGGAATCTGGCGAATCTGCATCAGAAGCGTGTGAACGCGAAGTGTTTGAAGAAACGGGATTAAAAGTAAAAGCCAAACACTTGATTGGCGTTTATTCAAATCCAGACCAATTGGTAATTTATAACGACGGCACAAAAGTTTTCATGGTGGTGTTGAGTTTTGAAGCTGAAATCATTTCAGGCGAATTATCTTTGAGCAACGAAACCACTGCCTTTGGATATTTTTCTTTAGCCGAAATGGAATCTATGCCCATGCATGGCGAGCATAAATCTCGTGTGGAAGATGCGTTTTTGGGTGGCGAAGCTTTGATGAAGTGATTAGACCGTAAAATAAGACATAAGTACCACGTCACCCTATTTGAGGTGGCGTGTTTTGTTTATAAATTCAACTTCATCGGAGGCATTATGCTAAACAATATTTCAGAAAAGTTTTACAAATGGGCAAATGGCTGGGTTGTGCTCATTTTAGTCGCATTAGACATGTTCTTTGCAGGGTTTGTCATGCCACTCATCGGCGGATTGATGCAAGATGGCACAGGTCAAATTCAACCACTCGATTTAATGATGTTCGCCACGCCAGATAAAACATTCGCCATGATTGAAAGATATGGCGA
>DQGV01000466.1:7103-7423 GCA_003524705.1 Anaerolineae bacterium
TATTTGCATTTGGATTGTTAATTTCATGGCTGTTCAAACGTGGCACGGCACCAAATAGCAATTTACGAAAATGGAACGTTGCTCCAGTTGGCGCATTTGTTTTCGACTTACTCGAAAACGGGACCATTGTTACGCTGCTTTCGATATTCCCCTCTCAACCAATGATTTTAGGATGGTTGTTATTTATTTTCACAGCCGTTAAATGGTTGTTTGCAGGAGTCAGTATTCTGTTAATTTTGCTTGGTTTGGTATTGGCGATTAAAAATAAATTCAAAGTACAAGAATAATTTTGTAGGGATACGGCGACGCCGTATCCCTAC
>DQGV01000213.1 GCA_003524705.1 Anaerolineae bacterium
AGAACATGCCCGTTTGGTTTGGGAAGCCGATAACGAAGCCTTCCGCGACCATTGGGGAAGCCATGACTTGAAATATGAAGAATGGCATCAACGAAAATTAGAAAGACCAGAATATGACCCCACCCTTTGGCTCATCGCTTGGGATGGCGACCAAATTGCAGGTTTTTCTCAAAACCGTTATTTGAATGAAATAGGCTGGGTTGGCACACTGGGAGTCCGCCGCCCGTGGCGTAAAAAAGGTTTGGCTTTGGCATTGCTCACCCATTCCTTTGCCGAATTTTACAACCGCGGTATCAAAACCGTAGGCTTAGGTGTAGATGCTGCTAACCCTACTGGCGCAACTCGTCTATATGAAAAAGCAGGTATGAGCGTAGCAAATGAATACGTCGTTTATGAAAAAGAATTGCGAGCAGGGAAAAGCGAATAAAAAGCAAAAATTTATTGCTCACATATATTCACTAACGATTTTAGGATTCAGTTGGTGATAAAAATATCCACAAATTTCACAATTCGTATTATGAAATTTGTGGATATTTAATTTTTAATTTGGTTATATCCTTTCTAAATGCTTTTACTTCCCAGTAATAATTCTTTCACCTTCATACAATTTCACTGCGATAAAAGTAATAATCAAAGAAACAAGTATCGTGACAGAAGCTGAAATCAGGATATTCATTCCTGAAATCGGTTCAGCACGCAAGAATTGATTAATTAAGATTTGTTGACCAAAGGTTGGAATCAACATTGTCCACAATTCTGGTTTGACTGGAAGAAATGCTAACGCGATACCCGGCAAAGCAGGAATCAAGCCGACAAAAGGTAAATAAGTACCAGCCTCTTTGGTTGTTTTGACATACGAAGCGATTAATGTTTGAAGCGCGCAAGCCAAAAAAACGATTGGTAAAGAAACCAAGAAAACTGCAGTGAGTGCGCCTATATCGAATCCAATTTGTACGCCCAGCAAATCTTCAATCGGCAAAATTTGAAAGACTGCCGCAAATCCACCCAATGTAATCAGCAAAGTAATGATTGCAAACGGGATTGCCGAAAGTAGTTTTCCAATCACAACCCAGCCACGTGGTAAAGGATTAATCAACAATGGCTCTAACGAACCACGTTCTCTTTCTCCAGCAGTAGCATCCGTAATCACAGGTGAGGCACCATTGAAAATTGCAAAGATGATGAAGTATGGCAACATCGAAAGAAAAATCAAAGCTTGGCTTTGTGGCGTGGCAGTATCCACTTCTTCAATTTGAATGACACGAATCACTTCTGGACTCACACCACGCAAACTTAATCTTAAAATGCCAATGTAATTACTGTAAGAACGAATCGCATCTTCTGCACGGTCTATATCTACACTAGCAGATTGGCGTGTGCTATCAAAAACTAATTGAACGTTTGCCGTTTCACCAGAAGAAAAATCTTCGCCATAATTTTCTGGGATTATCAACGCAACGTTAATATCACCGGCAATCACAGCGGCTTGTGGGTCTGCTGGAGCAGGTTGGATAATCACATCTTGTTGTTCAAGGAATTGAATCAAGTTTGGCGCATGTTCCGCACCCAAGACCGGCAAATACAATGGCTCTTCAGCACTTTCTCTGAAAGTGTTTCCTAACATCAAAATCATGCCACCGATTAATAACGGTCCAAACAATGCCCAGAAAAATCCAGTCATCCAACTGCGATAATCTCGCAAGTTATCGAGCATTTCTTTTTGAAAGATAATAAAAATCTTTTTCATTATTCCAACCCTTCTTCTGAGCCAATCGCGGCTACAAAGGCATCTTCCAAACTTTCTTTGCCAGTTTGTTTGCGTAAATCATCCGGCGTACCATGTGCAGATACTTTTCCATGTGAAATAATCACAATCTGATTACACAATGCGGCTACCTCTTGCATAATATGACTAGTAAACAAAACACATTTTCCTTCTTCTCTTAATCGCAACACAAATTGACGCATCGCTCGTGTGCTCATCACATCCAAACCATTGGTTGGTTCATCTAGTAAAACATTTTTGGGGTTATGTACCAAAGCACGTGCGATAGCAACTTTCAATCTTTCACCAGTAGAAAAACCTTCAGTCTTTCTGTCCGCAATCGCTTGCATGTCTAACAAAACGAGTAACGAATCAATTTGTTTTTCTAACGGCTCCCCTTCTAGCCCATGTAAACGCCCATAATAGCGGATATTTTCTCGACTCGTTAATCTGGGATACAAACCCCGCGCATCAGCCAAGACGCCAATCCGCTTCTGCACCTCAACTGGAGACTCCGTTACATCAAAACCATCTACTTTTGCAGTTCCATTTTCTGGTTTCAACAATGTGTATAACATGCGCAATGTTGTACTTTTGCCTGCTCCATTTGGACCAAGCAACCCAGTAATTTCACCATCTGGCGCAGAGAATGAAACCTCTTGCACGGCTTTTACTTTTCCAAAAGATTTTGAAAGACCTTGAACTTGAATCATAATTATGCCCTTAACTTGTTATGGACGAGGTCCACTGAAATCAATAAAAAACGGAGGCGGTTGAACTGCGTCCACACACGAAACATCTATCCCGTCGATTGAAGCGGTTTCAATAAAATCATTGAAGATGTTCATGCTACAAATACTGTTTAAGTTGCCATGCCCCATATCATCAAAAATCAAATGCAATTCATTTGTTAAACTTTCAGCAACTTTTTCAGCATGATACGGCGGCGTAATGGGGTCTGCTTCACCCGAAAGAATCAACACGGGAATATCCGATGTAATTGGCGCACGAAACGCATCTGAAACTTCACCTTTTTGCCACTCACTACACACAGCAGAAAGATGCACGGTTCTATCCTCAAAAACAGTTTGCTCGCTATTTTCAGCGGCTTCATCAGCAGAAATCAATGGCGCATCTTCTGTACAAGCCACAGCATAAAACATACCATCATATAAATTTCCGTTCACTTGCAAACCTTGTGCAATCAACGGAACATAATTTTCATCTGCATACGCCAAATGAATTGACAGCGGCAATGTCGCTACAAAATCTGGAACATACATCGTATTGAAAACCATGCCTGTGATAATTTCTGGCGTGATTGTTAAATCAATTGGTTGATTAGTAACGGGATGTGGCATAGATATTTCTGCCGGGGATTCTTCTAAGCGAGAAAGCAATGAATTAAATTCGCTTCGCAACTTCGGGAAAGTTATTCGGCAAGCCTCATCATTTTCACATCTTGCAAACAATGACTCCAATGCGGCTTGACCATCTTGTGCAGAAGTCATAAACAAAACAAAGCTTGGGTCAACGACTGAATCTAACGTAACTGTGCGAACGTGTTCAGGGAACATGCGCAAATAAGTAATGGCGGCGCGAGAACCATACGATGCACCATAAATATTTATTTTGTCATATCCCAAAGCCACACGAACTTCATCTAAATCTGTCATTGCGATTTCGGTATTGTAAAAACGTAAATCAGCATCAAGTGTATCTGGGCAATCCTTGAGTTTATCTACGACTTCTTCAGATTCCAATTCTTCATCTTCTTCATCCAAACATCGCAATGGATTTGATTTACCCGTACCACGTTGATCAACCAAAACAATATCTCTGTCTTCATGAATTTGCCTGAGCAATGAAATCATTGCTGGAAATGCTTCAATCGCAGATTGCCCCGGTCCACCGGCTAACATAAATAATGGGTCAGGTTGTGGATTGCGTTTAATAGCAGGAATCACAGCCACATGCAATTCAATCTGCCTGCCTTCTGGGTTAGCACGGTCTTCAGGCACAATCAACACACCACATTCGGCATCTATCTGTCTACCACCAGGAGAAGTTAAGATACATTCTTCCAACGCAAGTGAGGCTTCATCAACATTTGCTTGTGTTTGTGGCACACAGGCTGTAATTAATATCAACAACAAAAAAGAAAGGGTAAAGAGTTTTTTCATATTGGTTTCAAATTGTTTTCCCATAAATCGTTTCGAAGCATAATTTTACATGAAATTATATAGATAATACGCTGAACTCATCAAAAAGTTACAAATCAAAAAATCATCCTTGACACATTCCCATCTCTCACATAGAATACCGCCCAATTATGTACAATCACATCAACAACGCCAAGCACGGCTTGGGTACCATGACCACTACTACTTCTCGGCTCTCCGTGAGGGATTTGTGCTTGGGATGATGTGACCAAATTTTAGGTTAAGTCAGAACACACAACGCCTCGCGGAAAACGCGGGGCGTTTTTGTTTACCTTATTACAGAGACTTCCGAAGTCTTAAAGACTTCGGAAGTCTGAGGAGAATAATTATGCAACAGAAAACGCTTGTAATGAAATTTGGAGGAACATCTGTTGGGTCAGCAGATGCATTGATAAGTGCAACACAGATTATTCGTGATGC
>DQGV01000306.1 GCA_003524705.1 Anaerolineae bacterium
ATGGATATGTTTAACATCGGCGGTTTGATTGATGCGTTGAAAACTTTTGATTTTGCAAAAGCAGTCATTGATGATGAAATGGCACAAATGATGAAGCGTATGAAACGTGGCATTTCATTTAATGATGATGATTTGGCTTTGGGTTTAATTAAAGAAATTGGTCCAGGCGGTTCTTTCATCACTGCTAAGCATACAATTAGTAGAATGAAAACTGAAGCCGTGATGACGAAAATCGCAGACCGTGATGCTCGCACGATTTGGGAAAAGAAAGGCGCGACAGATACGCAAGCAAAAGCGATGAAAAAAGCCAAAGATATTATGACGACAAACCCAACGCCTCTTCTCTCGCCTGAAGTTGATTCTGCTATTCGTGAAGCATTTCCTGGCTTGATAGCAGGTGAGTTGTTGCCAATAGGTTAATGTGTCACCTTGAGCGTAGCGAAGGGTCTCTACTACAATGTTAGAGATTCTTTACCGTAAAGAGCAAGAACACGGCTCAGAATGACACAAATAAGGATTTTATGTTTCGTATATTTAAGAGAAAAGAAGATAAATTTCAAACATTAATTGAAGAACAAGCCTCGCTTGCTTTTGAGGGGATGAATTTGCTTGTCAAATATTTGGAGACGGCAGATGCCGAAGTGGCAGAACAATTATCCTTTAAAGAAAAAGAAGCGGATGAAGTTCGTCGAATCTTGATTGATGAATTGAATCGTACTTTCATCACGCCGTTTGACCGTGAAGATATTTTTTCATTGTCGCGTTCGATTGATGATGTCATTGATTATGCAGATACAACTGTGGTTGAGATGGTGATTTTGAATGTTAAGTCCACGCCTTTTATGTTGAGAATTGCTTCTTTATTAAAAGATGCGGCATATGAAATTTGGCAAGGTGTATTGCGTTTGCCAAAAAATCCAAACGTAGCATTAGACCATGCGCAACGCGCGAAGGCTTTAGAAAATCGAGTCGAAGCAGTTTATCGTGAAGCAGTTGCGGATTTGTTTAGTGGTCCAGAAGATGTTCATCATGTGGTTGAGATGTTAAAGATGCGAGAGGTGTATCGGCATTTATCTAATGCGGCAGACCGAGGCGATGAGGCGGCAAATATTATTGCAGATATAGTTGTAAAGAAAACATAACAAGATGTTAATATCTGGTTCACTGCTGTTTGTTATTATTCTGTCCTTGATATTTAATTTTATTAACGGAATGCGAGATGCAAGTAATATCGTTGCGACTGTAATTTCTTCACGGGCATTTAGTCCTCGCATGGCATTGAGTATGACTGCTATTGCCGAATTTTGTGGACCATTTTTATTTGGTGTAACGGTTGCAAAAACAATTGGTAATGATATTGTCACTTCAGAATTAATTTCATTGAACACATTGTCCGCAAGTTTAATCAGCGCCATTGTATGGAACTTAGTCACTTGGTTTTTTGGAATACCCAGCAGTTCGTCTCATGCTTTAATCGGCGGTTTGATTGGTTCTGCATTTGCATCTTCTGGTATGGATGCAATTAATCTTGCAGGTTTATGGAAAGTGTTATTGGCTTTGTTTGCTTTTCCATTGGCTGGATTTTTCATTGGCTTTTTACTGTTGAAATTAATTTATTTTCTTGCACAGAATGCTTCCCCGAACATTAATAATTTTTTCAAACGTAGTCAATTGTTAACATCTATTGCTTTGGCATTGGGTCATGGAACGAATGATGCTCAAAAACCAATCGGTATTATTACATTAAGTTTAATGATTGGTGGCGTGTTAACAGAATTTTCGGTTCCATTTTGGGTGATTTTTGCTAGTGCTTTAACAATGGCATTGGGTGCTTCACTTGGTGGTTGGAGATTAATCCGCACCCTAGGTGGAAAGTTTTATAAGATTCGTCCTGTGCATAGTTTTGCTACTCAATTAACTTCTGGTTTTGCAATTTTAGCCGCATCTGTTTTAGGTTTGCCCATTAGTACATCACAAGTTGTCAGTTCTGCAATTGTGGGGGTAGGAGCATCAGAAAGAGTTAGCAAAGTACGATGGAGTGTAGCAGGTGATATCTTAACTGCTTGGTTGATTACAATTCCAGTAAGTGCCTTGGTTTCTGCTGGTATTTATTCATTGTTTGTTGTAGTTGGAGTAAGGCTTTAAGTTAGTTGTCTGGTCATTCATTCAAAGCCAAAATAAGTTGGTTTGACTTTGAATATTGATAATGCTAAAATGTTAACAGTTTATTAACAGATTGGAGGCATCAGGAAGAAACATAAAGTAAAGCTGTACGATTTTGTCAAATCCATTTAATTCAAAATAGGAGATAGAGAATGCGTACTAAAAAATTTGCTTATCATTTGATTGCTCTTTTTGTCATAGCTGCTACAGTGCTTTCAGCATGTGGTGGCGGTGGTGGTGGAGCTACCAGTGACTTTGACTGGAGCACTGCAACTTCTGCTGAAGATGGCGGTGGTATGGATGCTTTGATTGCCGCCGCGCAAGCAGAAGGCATGGTCACAACCATTGCTTTGCCACATGACTGGTGCAATTATGGTGAAGTCATTGAAGCCTTCAAAGCCAAATATGGTCTCGAAGTCAATGAATTGAATCCAGATGCTGGTTCTGCTGATGAAATTGAAGCCATTAAAGCCAACAAAGATAACAAGGGACCACAAGCGCCCGATGTGATTGATGTAGGTTTTTCATTTGGTGAATCCTCCAAAGCCGAAAGCTTGATTACACCTTACAAAGTAGCCACTTGGGATTCTATCCCTGCTGATGCAAAAGATGCTGATGGTTACTGGTATGGTGACTACTATGGTGTGTTGGCGTTCTTAGTGAACACTGATGTTCAACCAGATGTCCCACAAGATTGGGCTGATTTACTTGACCCGAAATATAACGGTCAAATTGCTCTCTCCGGTGACCCACGCGTTTCAAACCAAGCCATTCAATCTGTTTACGCCGCCGCACTTGCGAATGGTGGTTCATTGGATGATGCTCAACCTGGCTTAGATTACTTCGCTCAATTAAACGCTGCTGGTAACTTGATTCCTTTGATTGCCAACAACGGTTTGGTCGCTACTGGTGAAATTCCAATCCGCATCACTTGGGACTATAACGCCCTTGCCGCTATTGATACATTTGAAGGCAACCCGAACGCAACAGTTGTCATTCCTGCTACCGGTCGTTTCGCTGGTGTATATGTTCAAGCCATTAGTGCTTATGCTCCACAACCAGCCGCCGCTCGTTTATGGCAAGAATTCTTATATTCAGATGAAGGCCAACTCCTCTGGATGAAAGGCTACTGCCACCCAATTCGTGAAGCTGACTTACGCGAACGTGGTGTTATTCCACAAGATTTGCTTGATAAATTGCCCGATGTTTCCGGTGCAGTATTCCCAAGCCTCCCACAACTTAACACTGCCGCTGAGTTGATTACCACAAACTGGGATTCAGCTGTCGGTGCTGATGTTCAAGCCGCACCTTAATTAATAAGTTTTGATGTATGATAGTGAGACCCTGCTATATAGCAGGGTCTCACTTCAAAAGAGTTTGGCTAAGGATATTAAGACTATGGCACAAACAACAGTTCCCCTTAAGAAAACCCCCGCACCAACAAATTGGAAAACATGGCTAGGTGTTGCTCCATTTTTTCTCTTTGCAATTCTTTTCCTTTTTCTACCTTCCATGCGATTAATTACTGCAAGTTTTTCATCGCCAGAAGGTAACTTTACCCTTGATAACATTCGACAACTGTTTACAGTGCCCTTGATTGTAAATGCCTACAAGTTAAGCATACAAATCAGTGCTATCACTGCTTTGGGCGGTGGCATTTTAGGTTTTTTACTTGCCTATTCTGTAACAGTTGGTGGTTTACCCAAATCGCTCCGTCCAATCTTAATGACATTCTCCGGCGTCGCCTCAAATTTTGCAGGTGTTCCTTTAGCCTTTGCATTTGTAGCAACCATTGGTCGTCAGGGATTTATCACTCATATCTTAAGAGATTATCTTGGCGTTGATGTATACAGCGCTGGTTTTAACTTATATAGTTTTGCAGGGTTAAGCCTTGTTTATATGTACTTTCAATTTCCATTAATGGTACTGATTATGGCACCCGCATTAGATGGCTTGAAGCGTGAATGGCGCGAAGCCGCAGAAAACTTAGGCGCAAGTTCAACTCAATATTGGCTCAAAGTCGCCTTACCTGTTTTATTACCTTCCATTCTCGGCGCAATGATTTTATTGTTTGGCAACGCCTTTGGTGCTTATGCAACCGCATACGCTCTCACGGGAGGAAGAATTGGCATCGTCACGATTCAGATTGGCGCACAGATTCGAGGCGATGTTCTTTATAATCCTGGTTTAGGGTATGCAATGGCTGTCGGTATGGTTATCATCATGGCAATTTCATTAGCAGGTTATTCATGGCTTCAAGCAAAAACTGAAAGGTGGTTGAGATGAAATTTATTTCACGCCTACGCAAATTTCCATTTATGGCATGGCTTTGGTTTCTTATTGGTGCCTTATATTTTGTGCTACCTTTATTTGCTACATTTGAATTTTCATTAAGTTGGGACCCAGCCGAACCATTCAAAGCATATCAAAGAGCATTTGAAGATATCCGCTTTTGGAGAAGTTTTATTGCCTCGAATGTATTTGCAGTGATAACAATCATTGCCTGTATCATTTTGGTAGTACCGACAGCATATTGGATTCGACTACGTTTGCCACAAGCCCGTCGCATTGTTGAATTCATTACACTTATGCCGTTTGTTGTGCCAGCCATTATTTTGGTGTTTGGTTTAATTCGTGTTTACAGCCAGCCAGTCACAATTCCGTTTACAGAAATTGTCTTAATGCAACCTTTCACCCAATTTAAAGCAGGTACAAATATTCTTATCGTTGCGGGGTATATGGTATTGGCAATGCCTTACATGTATCGCTCGGTGGATACTGGTATGCGAACAGTGGATATCCTTACATTGACAGAAGCGGCTCAAAGCCTCGGGGCAAGTTGGTTCGTGATTATCACCAGAGTCATACTCCCAAACATTCGCTCCGCGTTATTGAGCGGTGCATTGCTCACCTTTGCTATTGTTGTAGGTGAAGTGATTTTGGCTTCTTTCCTTGGTGTGAATGCATTTGGTCCATATCTCTTTTTACTGGGTCAGCATCGTGCTTATGAACCAGCCGCACTTTCTTTTGTTAGCTTCCTGCTTACATGGATTGCTATGGGTGTGATTCAACTCGTCACCGGCGGACAAAACCAAACCGCAGGCGGACATTAAGATTACGTGGAGAAACTTTCGATGTCTTATTTATCTCTTTCCAATGTTACAAAACAATTTGGCGATACAACGGTTGTAGATAACTTCAACCTTGAAATTGCCAAAGGCGAGTTCGTCTCTTTCCTTGGTCCATCAGGTTGTGGAAAAACCACCACTTTGAGAATGGTAGCAGGCTTTGAAACACCTTCTTCTGGCAACATCTTGCTTAATGGTGTTGATATTACACATAATGCACCAAACCAACGCAACGTCGGTATGATTTTTCAATCTTATGCTTTGTTTCCCAATATGACCGTTGCCCAAAATATAGGATTCGGTTTGAAGGTCCGTAAAGAAGCGGATGACGTTGTTAAACAACGTGTATCTGAAATGATAAGCCTCATCCACTTAGAAGCCCACGCGAACAAATATCCCTATCAACTTTCTGGTGGTCAGCAACAACGAGTTTCATTGGCACGTGCGCTTGCCATTCGTCCACAAGTATTGTTATTAGATGAACCGCTCTCTGCTCTCGATGCGAAAATCCGCGTTTCGTTACGCTCTGAAATTCGTTCCATTCAAAAGACCTTAGGAATTACGGCAATATTCGTTACACACGACCAAGAGGAAGCTTTATCTATCTCTGACAGAGTCGTTGTAATGAATGCCGGTGAAATTGAACAAGTAGGGACCCCATTTGAAATTTATAACTTCCCCAAAACACGGTTTGTTGCAAATTTTGTTGGTTCATTGAATACAGCCAAAGCAGAAATTCTTGACCCAGCAAGCGGGCTTTTAAATATGGACGGTGTTAAATTTCAAACAGAAGATGGTACACAGAACAAGAAAAAAGGGGATACAGTCACTTTTGCAATTCGCCCCGAACGTTTCAGTTTTGTATCTGAAGGCAAAAAAGAAAATGTTGTTGAAGGAAAAGTAGTGAACATTACTTTCTTAGGTTCAGTAGTACGGATTCAACTCCAAATTGGAAAAACGAATTTCAATATGGATACATTTAATCGCCCTTCGCTTGAATTGCCGAAAATTGGAGATAGTTGCCAAGTCTCTTGTTCTAAAAAAGCAGTTCTGATTTTAGAAGACTAACAAAAAATCGGAAGTCTCACAGACTTCCGATTTTTTTATTTAACCTTCGACTTGTGCTTTCACCAACTCACGATTGAAATCTGGAATATCCGCCACGACCCTACCCCAAACTTGGTTGCCTTCACGAAAAGCCGCTTCATCCGCCCACACCCCGCCAACGTTTTCAAGGTCATCTTTGATTCCGGTTGAACCCGTCACACGTTGACCTTTTTTGATAATACCCGCTGAAATCGCAGTCGAACCACCATGACAAATAATGCCGACGATTTTATTTGCATCATTCATTTCTTTGACAAGTTTTTTAACGACATCATATCTGCGTAATTTATCTGGCGCAAAACCACCGGGGATAATCAAGGCAAAAAGTTCGCTGGCTTTTAAATCTTCAATTTTTGTATCAGGCGTAATCACCAAACCATTTTTTCCCTTCACAGGTTTCAAATCTAAGCCTGCACTCAAAACTTTTGCACCTTCTTCTTGTAAGCGCATCACTGGAACATAATATTCCAAATCCTCTACACCTTCAGCGATTAATGTGGCGATGATTTTGTTTTGTAGTTTCATAAGTTTCTCCAATTTGAGTATTTTATCATTCAGCAAGGTATCTCGCTTATAAAAAATTGTTCAACCCCTTCACAGACAGTTTTGCAAACTTTTCATTTCTGTCATTTATAGCCGTTGACCCTAGTACTTCACTCCTATAAAATTTGGAGAGCTTTATATTTTTTTCAGTTTTCATTGTTTTTATAAAGGGAAAATGTATGTCCAAATTGGTTCACGCTTTATTTTTATTGTTTGTCATTATTGCTTCATTGATATCAGGTCCGGTAACGACAGTACGTGCGGCATCATTGCCTGCGGAAATAAATAAGCAGTTTACACCGCTTCAAATTGACGCCGGCGGGGTCTCTGTGCTTCGGATTTCGATTTTTAACCCGAATACTTTTCCGCTTACCAATGTTGCTTTTGTGGATGATTTGGTGCGTGTGCAAACTGGGTTGTACGTCGCCAACCCAGCAGGGATTGTGAACACATGTGGAGGCACAGTAACTGCCGCGCCGAACGCAACAACTATCACCTTAAGTGGTGGAGGCGTACCTGCACAGACAGGTCCAACACCGGGGCAATGTTATATCGAGGTCAATATCTCATCTGTCATTGCTGGTAATTTAATCAATACAATTCCTGCGCATAACGCCCCAACAGATATTGGTTTAACGGCTGATGGTAACGATGGCGGGACTCCTGTCCTGATTACAAATACATCACCAGCAAGCGCCACGATTACAGTGATTGCCGTTTCGCCACCTTCATTATCAAAGACATTTAACCCGAATACGATATTTGTGGGGCAGACAAGCCAATTAACGATTCGTATCAACAATAATGATGCCGACACAAATTTAACTGGTACATCTTATACGGATACTCTTCCAAGTGGGTTGGTGATTGCCACCCCGAATGGATTATCTACAAGTAATTGCGGTGCTGGCTCTTCAGTATCTGCTTCAGCGGGTGGAACAACAATTACATTAACGAATGGCACTGTAACACCTAGCCAAGATTGTTTAGTGACAGTTAACGTGACAGGCGCGTTTGGGCAATATACAAATACTATTCCTGCTGGACCATTAAATCCCGGTTCGCTTCGAACCAATCAAGGTGTTACCAATGGAAGCCCTGCTTCGGCAAATTTAAATATTCAACCTGTGGGTGTGACAAAAGTATTCTCACCAGATGCTGTTACTGCTGGGGGTACAAGTACATTAACTATCACGCTTCAAAACCCGACTACATCAGCATATACAGGTGTGAGCATTACCGATAATCTTCCGTCGGGTATTACGGTTGCAGGTGTGCCGACAACGACTTGTGGTGCAGGTACTGTCAGCGGAAACATTGGTGATTCTTCAATTACATTGACAAGTGGCACAATTCCTGCCAGTGGTGCTCCGCCAACAGTAGCAACTTGTACTATTACTGTGCCTGTTCAGGTTTCATTGGGTGCATCTGGTACGCGCACGAATACAATTCCTGCTAATGCCTTAACAGCAGACCAGCCCAACGTCACAAATTATTTACCTGCAACAGATGATATAAGTATCGGTGCGGCTTTGACAGCAACAAAAGGTTATTCACCAACTATCATTGCATTAAATGGGATTAGCACTGTTACGGTTACTTTAACAAATAATAGTAATACGCCACTAACAAATATTAATTTTACAGATACTTTACCAACTAATTTAGAAGTTTCTGGAACTCCCGCATCCCCGCAGTGTGGTGGTACTATCACAAACACACTTACATCAGTAACTTTAAGTGGTGGTTCGCTCGCCGCGGCACCGGGACCTGGCAATACTTGTACGATTACATTCCAAGTTACCAGTGATGACCCGGGCAGTGGTACAACTTATGAAAATTCACTTCCTATTGGGAGTATTACAACTGCTGAGGGTGTAGGGAACAATTCAAACGTCACAACAGGAACCGATTTGACGGTTGTAAATGCCACCACGCTTCCAGTCACAGTAGCCAAAGCTTTTCAATCTACTACAATTTCACCGGGACAAACTGTTCGCTTAAGAATCACAGTCACTGCACCTGTAGATGTTGCTATCTCTGGAATGACGATTACAGATAACTTGCCTGCTGGTTTGGTCATTGCCGCTTCTCCTTCTCCTACGGATAGTTGCCCGGGCGGGACTTTGACAGCAGTTGCCGGTACAAGTTTTATTCAGTTTTCAAATGGTGTTGGAAATTTACTTTCCGCTGGAACGAGTTGTAACATTGATGTTTATGTAACTTCCACAGAACCAAATGTATATGTAAACACAATCCCTGCCAACTCTGTTACAACATCACAAGGGCGAACCAATGAATTAGGTGACAGCACTGCCACATTACGTGTGACAAGTATGTCTATTAGTAAAGCCTTTTACCCAACAGCCGTACAAGCAAATGGGCTTTCTACAATGACCATTACTTTACAAAACACAAATGACACCGCCTTGACAAATGTAAGCGTAGTGGATGATTTGCCGGGTAGTGCTACAAATGGTCTGCGAGTTGCACCTACACCTAACATTATCAATACTTGTGGTGGAAGTGTAAATGTAGATGTCAATAATGAAATTATTACTTTAACGGGTGGGACAATTCCAGCGCAAGTTGGAGGCGTTCCCGGGATTTGTACCGTAACAATTGATATACGAGGCACAGACTCAACGCCTGCTTCTCAAAGCACGCAGACAAATACAATTCCTACAACTAATGTCAGTGCAACTGTTTCAGATACAGGGGCTGTGATTGGACCATTTGCACAAGCACAAGCAACTCTCACAATTCGTAATCTGTCTATTGGTGTCGTAAAAGGTTTTGACCCTGTACTTGTATATGGTGGGGCAACATCATTAATGACTGTGCAATTAAATAACCCTGAAAGTACACAACTGACAGGCATTGCATTCACAGATAATATGGATTTAATTCAACCGGGTATTGTGCTAGCAGACCCCGTCATGTTCAATACAGGGACTTGCGGAGGTACATTAACTGGTAATCCCGGTGATTCTTCCTTTTCATTTAGTGGTGGCACTTTATTAGCAAACTCAACATGTACACTGACTTTACGTGTGGTGATGAATGTAAATGGCAATCGGACCAATCGCATTCCTGCTGGTGCAGTGACAACCTTTAACGGCGTCAGCAGTACACAGGCTACAGAAGCCTCATTGACAAACTTGCCTGGTGTTAGCGTTAATAAAGTATTTAATCCTAACCCTATTCAAGTGAATGATATTACTACTTTAACGATTACAGTTTCAAATACAAGTAACATCCCCGTAGTAAACATGGAATTGAATGACAATTTGCCGGGCACATTGCCGACTGGTTTATACATCGCCAATCCTGCAAATGTTGTCAATACTTGTAATGGAACGGTCACTGCCAACCCCGGTACTCAAGTGATTAACTTAACAGGCGGTTCTTTAGCAGGTAACGATACTTGTTCCATCTCTGTCAGCATTACTACAGATGAACCAGGTGCGTATGTCAACACCATTCCTGCTGGTGCATTAATCACCAATGACCCTAATGTAACCAATAACAATCCTGCCACTGATACGCTTCGTGTGGGCGATTTGTTCAGCCTTGGAAACCGCGTCTGGTTTGATACCAATAATAATAGTCTGATTGATGCGGGAGAAGTGGGCGTAGATAATGTCACAGTCGAGTTATATCGAGCAGACGGTAGTGGAAACCCAACAGGCAGTGCACTCACTTCACAAGTTACATATCAAGGCGGATATTATCGTTTTGATGACGTTGCACCCGGCGATTATGTCGTTGTGATTCCTGCCAGTCAATTTGAAACTGGCTCAGCCTTAGCAGGCTATCGAAGCAGTGGTAGCACAATTGATAATACAGGAGTTATCAGTGAAACACCTTCGCCTGACCCAGATAATAATGTTGACAACGAAGATAATGGTGACCACATCACAAGTGGCACTTTCAATGGTGCGGTGATTAGTAATGCGGTGACAATCGGACCGAATGCAGATGAGCCGACCAATGATACAGATGCGCCAGCGATGAACCCTGCTGGTGAATCTGCCAATGACCGTAGCAACCGCACTGTAGACTTTGGTTTTTATCGTCAACAACTAGGCGATGTAGTTTTTGTAGATGTCAATGGAAACGGCACTTACAATGCTGGTACCGATTCGTTAGTTGAAGGTGCGATTGTCCGTTTGTATTCTGGTGATGGACTTACAGAAATCAATGTCGGACCTGATGGTATTCTCGGCACAAGTGATGATTTATCAGGTTACTTTACAACCACAGCAACAGGTACATATTTATTTAGTGGTTTACCACAAGGCAATTACACTGTGCGTGTTACGCCACCTGCCGGATACACTAGCACAATAGATACTGCCAACGCTGGCGATACAACCAACCCAAATAACAATATCAATAATAATGATAATGGTGTTGGCACTGCTAGCGGAACCGTATCCAGTAATGTAGTGACGCTTACACCGGGCAGTACAGGCGCGGCATCCAATAATACAGTCACGCAAACAACGGGCACAACCTCAAACCCGACAGTAGATTTTGGCTTTGTACCTTTATACAGTTTAGGAAATCGCGTTTGGTTTGATACAGATAACAGTAGCACCATTAACGGCTCTGAAGTTGGAGTCAATGGCGTCACTGTTGAATTGTATGCCGCTGATGGAAGTGGAAACCCAACGGGTGGCGTGTTATCTACAGATGTAACTGCTGATGGCGGATATTATCGTTTTGATGATTTGCCGGCTGGGAATTACGTTGTCATCATCCCTGCGACTCAATTCGCTTCAGGCGCACCTTTAGCAGGCTACTGGAGTTCCGGCACTACTTTAAGTGGAGCAGGAGCGATTAACGAAACAACCGCTCCAGACCCAGATAACAATGTAGATAGTGACGATAATGGCACACTGCAAACCGCTGGAGCATTCAATGGTTCTGTTATCAGCAGTGCTGTGACTCTCGGACCCGGCACAGTTGAACCAACCAATGATAATGATGCCGACCCAACCAATCCACCGGGTGAAGCAGTCAATAGCCAAAGCAATCGTACAGTAGATTTTGGTTTTTATCGTGTAGAACTTGGTAATGTAGTATTTCTTGATATAGATAGTAATGGAAGTTATGATGCTGGCACGGATACATTACTTGCAGGTGCAAGGGTGCAATTGTTTGCAAGCAATGGCACAACAGAAATCAATGTTGGACCTGACGGCATTTTAGGCACAGCCGATGATGCTTCTGGTGGTGTTGTCACTGGAGCAGGTGGTACCTATTTATTTAGTAATTTGCCACAAGGTGATTATGTTGTGCGTGTTATACCGCCAGTGGGTTACGCCAGCACAGTAGATATTGCTGATAATGCTGATACAACGAATCCGAATACCAACACGGATAACAACGATAATGGTGTAGGCGAAGGATTCGGTCAGGTTTACAGCAACCCTGTGTCCCTTACGCCGGGAAGCGTTGGCACGTCATCCAATAATACGGTTAACAATTCCAATGGTACAACCACAAATCCAACTGTTGATTTTGGTTTCCGTACTAATAATGGATTATTAAAAACAATTGTTGATACCAATGAAACTTTTACAAGCGGAAATGATGTTGCCATTGGCGAAATCGTGACGTATCAAATTACGATTGATGTGCCGGTGGGTGTGACACTAAATAGTGTTACCGTCACAGACCAAATGGATAGAGGGCTTGCGTATGTAGATTGTGTTTCTGCTACGTTAGGTGGTGTTGATATAACTGGCTCTGTTTGCCCGCCAGTTGTTTCTTCTATTACAGACCCAGGCGATGACCCTGCCAACCCAGCAAACCCCGGCAGACAAGTCGTCTTTTCAATTGGAACGCTTTCAGCGACCTCAGCTTCTCAATTGGTGATTCAATATCGAGCCATTGTTTTGGATGTGATTGAGAATCAAGATGGTGATAGTTTGAATAATAGTGTCACGTGGGCGTGGGATGGTGGTTCATTCTCAGCCAGTGCGCCGAATGTAGATATTGTTGAACCAGATTTAGATATACAAAAAACTGCTACTCCGACAAACAATGTTGCTATCGGTACGCCGGTACAATTTACGTTGGTGATAGACCATACAACCCCACAAAGCACGATAGATGCATTTGATGTTGTGGTTTCAGACTTTTTACCCGCTAACCTTGAATATATCCAATGTACGGTTCAATATACGGCAGGGCTTGCACCAGATACGCCTGCGGCAACATACTGTAATCCGGGCACAACAACTACAGATTTAATTTTTGAATGGGCGACCTTCCCACTTGGGCAAACTTCTACAATTACTTTCACCGCTCGTTTGATAGGTTCGCCTGCTACAAATACCGCATCAGTAGCTTGGACTTCTCTGCCGATTGACCCTGATATTAACGGCAATCCGATTCAACTCTCAACTCATAATACAGAATCGACAGAACGTTGGTACGACCCGCCTAGTAGCGTTAATGTGTATTCTGTTTCTTCGAGTGTTGTCATTTCATCTTTACCTCCCGTAGTAGATGACGATGAAGATGCTAGATTACCTTCTGTGTTACCATCTACAGGTTTTGCACCAAATCGTATTACAAAATTAATGCAACAACCTGCTGAAAAAGAATACATGTCTACCGATGTGTGGCTTGAAATTCCACGCCTCGGTGTGAAGATTCCTATTGTGGGCGTGCCACTCATTGATGAAGATTGGGATGTGTCGTGGTTGTGGCAACAGGCTGGTTGGTTAGAAGGAACCGCTTTCCCAAGTTGGCAAGGCAACAGCGCTTTGACAGGTCATGTCACTTTGCCGAACGGTCAGGCAGGTCCATTTGCAAAACTTGGTGATTTGCAATGGGGCGACCAAATCATCGTCCATGCTTATGGTACAAAGTTTATTTATGAAGTGCAAACGAATCACACTGTCAGCCCATATAACATGACCGTGCTGAAACATCAAGAAGGCACTTGGTTGACGTTGATTACCTGTGAAAATTACAATGAAGGTAACAATACGTATGCAAATCGTATCGCGGTTCGGGCAGTACTAATAAAAACAGAGATAAGTACTTCTCAATCAGAATCAGGAAGAATACGCTAGAATACAAAAACACTCCGAATTTTTTCGGAGTGTTTTTGTAATAATTATTCACCAATAATTTTTATCAAGACTCGTTTTTTTCTTTTGCCATCAAACTCGCCATAAAA
>DQGV01000208.1:0-30226 GCA_003524705.1 Anaerolineae bacterium
AACAGAGTCAGGTTGGCGTTAAGTAAGAAGCGTTGCAAATGTCCAGGTCCATGACCCAGTTCGAGGATGTGAGTCCCGCTGATGAACGGCAGAATGCTTCGTCCCCAATTTTTCCATTGACCAAACGATACAAACGCCGCAACGAAATCGTAAGCAAACGCAAAGGGGTGATAGAGCAGATAAAAGAAAATCCGCATAAAGCGGCGCATAGTGTTAACCTGCCGCTTTTGTAATCGCTACAAAATCATCCACTTTCAAACTAGCACCACCGACTAAAGCACCATCAATATCAGGTTGTGAGAAAAATTCGTTAGCATTTGCGCCTGTCACGGAGCCGCCGTACAAAACGCGAACCGCTTGGGCTGTTGATTCGCCATACAACTCAGCAATGGATTTACGAATCACATTTTTGATGACATCATTCGCCGCTTCACCTGTGGACGCTTTGCCTGTTCCAATTGCCCATACAGGTTCATACGCCACGACAATGCGTAAAGCATAGTCTGCTTGTAGACCCGTAAGACCAAGTTTCACTTGTTCCGAAACAACTTGCCCCGTTAGGTTTGATTCGTATTGTTCCAACGTCTCACCCACACACACAATCGGAGTCAAATCATATTTTTGGGCGGCGAGCAATTTTTTATTAACCAAAGCATCGGTCTCGCCAAAATAAGCACGTCTTTCGGAGTGACCAAGAATTACATAATTACATAATTCTTTAATCATACTCGGCGCAACTTCACCAGTGAAAGCACCCTTTTCTTCCCAAAACATATTTTGCGCGCCCAAACCAATTTCGGTATTCTTCAAAAGTTCGTGAGCGGTTTGCAAAGAAACAAATGGCGGGCAAACAACTTTTTCAACATTTTTTATTTCATTTAATTTTTCAGCCATGGCAGAAAGTAATTCGCGTGTTTCTGCAATGGTTTTATTCATTTTCCAGTTACCTGCAACAAGAGGTGTTCGCATTGTTTTTTTCCTATGGGATGGTTTGGAGTAATTGATTCGCAAAATCACGAATCCAAGCAGGTGCGCCTAAATCAGATGATAGTGCAGTCAGAATATCTCTAGCAATTCTTTGATTCCCTGATTTCAATTCAATCTCAGCTTTGAGCAATGGCACTTCATACATATCAGGTTTATTGTTTTCTGCATTGTTAAGTTGAAGTTTTGCTTCTTCTATATTGCCATTATACAAAGCATATCTTCCGCGCGCAATATAACCCAACGGCAAATTAACTGCATCAATACGGTCGAAGAAAACAAACAAAGGCATATCTTTTTGTTCAGAAGCCTTGTACACAGATTCACTTAAACCATCTTTAACTTCTTGCGGTGGGGTTTCATCACGATATGTTTGCACGAGACGTAAATACAAACCTGCGGTAGCAATCCATGCTTCACGTTTCTTATATTCAGCCGCGGCATTCGTAAAAAATTCTCGGTTAGTGGGTCCTGCCAAATTCGCGGCTTGCGTTAATGCTTGCAAGGCTGGCACAGGTTGTCCATCATCCCAAAGTGCTAGTGAAAGTCCTAAATGTGCATTCGGGTCAGCAGGGTTTTGATTCACAAATTCTTGCGCCGCCACAATTGCAGGCGATACATTCGGTTGAGCAGATGCAGGCGGCAAACTTGGCACTGGTGAATTAACAATCGCTGTTGGTTGTGCAAACCACCTGCGAATTAATCCGTTACGATTTGCAAACGCGCCAAATCCAACACACACGATAAGCATTAACACAAGTGATACCCATATCCATGATGAAGATCGCTTCTTGACTACGGGTTGGCTTGCTTCTATTCTTTGAGCAGTTGCTTTATCTTGAATTTTTGTATCACGCTTCAAACTTGCAGGGCGCATGGTAATGGCTGTGCCTTGCATGGGAACTCCCGCTTCCGTCCATGCGGCTTTGAAAGCATATACTAAATCTTCTACGGTTTCGTATCTATCGGCTCTATCTTTTGCTAAAGCCTTTAGCAAAACTTTTTGAACAGGCTCTGGCACTTTGGGGTTAATATCCATTGGCAAAGGCAATGGCGTGTAAATATGGTCGTGGATAATAGAAAATGGCGTATCAGCACTAAACGGAACTTGGCCGACAACCATTTCATATAACATGACACCGAATGAATAAATATCTGTCCCTGAGTCTAAATCTTTTTTTCCCATCGCCTGTTCAGGTGAGATGTATTGAGGCGTGCCCATGATCGAATCTGATGAAAGTGTAGATTCTCCCGCTTGGGCAATCCGCGCCAAACCAAAATCTGCTAAATACATCACCCCTTCGTTTGAAAGCAAAACATTCGATGGTTTTATATCGCGATGTAACACACCTTGTTGATGGGCATATCCAAGCGCTGACCCAACAGAAGTAACCACTTGCTCAATTTCTTTCGAACTTAATGCTCCACGTTGAAAACGCGCTTTGAGTGTATCGCCTTCAATGAATTTCATCACCAAATATGGGCGTGATTCATGTTCTGAATAATCATAGACTGGCACAATGTTTGGGTGTTCAAGTTTGGCTACCACTCTGGCTTCGCGTTGAAAACGAGCAGTAAAAGTAGAATCTTCATTAAACGCTTGATGTAAGGCTTTCACCGCAACATATCTATCCAATGAAGCGTGATAGGCTTTGAAAACAGTCGCCATGCCACCCTGCCCCAACTGCTCGATGATTCGATATGGACCTACATTTTCACCAACTTTGAATGACATACAAACTCCGAGAGAAGATTAAGTAATTATAGCCGAGTGATACAAATTTCGGTTATTTCGAAATGGATTGTGTCTAAATTGAAACAAAAAGAGCAGAAACAAAATGTTTCTGCTCTTAAATCTATTTAAGTCCTTTATTGCCCTGGCACGTCTACATCTACATTTATAGTTCCATTTTCATTGGGTGTGAAAGTGAGTATGAAAGGTTTGGATGTGCCATCACCACAATTGACATCCCACTCTTCTTGCCATTCACCATTTGCATCTGGTTGTTGTATCACAGTGATGGTTGTCCCTTCTACAGTTGGTGAAGGACATTCAGAAAGAATAGCAACCAATTGCACTGAGAACCAAGCAGTCAGGCGAGTTTCGTCATCTGCAAGTCCACCGGAAGGGATTTCACCACTTACATCCAAGTCAAAACTAGGGGTGGGTTGATTTGGGTCAAATGGGTCGCCGGGAATTGGGGTAAGAAACTCTTGCGGTATTTCAAACTCTTGAAGGTCTTGGGCGATTCTTTGCGCTTCTAGATAAGTCTGATAACCATAATAGCCTGCTACGGCTGTGATTGCACAACAGCAACAAAGCACAATCGCAATAACAATACCAATAATAAGGTTGCGATTTGTGCCTGATGCAGGTTGAGATGTTGTATTTGTCTCCATTAAAAAATTCTCCTAAAAATTTGATGACGCGATTATAAAATAGAAAAGGAGCAGAAAGGTTTAACCTTTCTGCTCCTTTTGTCCTACTGAAAAAATTATTTATCCAACAACGCCGCTACGCCCGGCAGTTCTTTTCCTTCTAAAAATTCTAGCGATGCGCCGCCGCCAGTGGAGACGTGAGTCATTTGTTTGGCAACGCCTGCTTTTTTAACAGCACTGGCTGAGTCACCGCCGCCGATAACAGTTGTGGCTTTGGATTCTGCTAACATTTTTGCCAAAGCAAATGTACCTTCGGCAAATTTTGGCATTTCAAATACACCAACGGGTCCATTCCAGACTATCAACTTGGCTCCGCTTAATGCTTCTTTATACAACTCCAAAGTTTTCGGACCCACATCCAACATGCGCCAACCTGCGGGAATTTTATCTACAGCTACAGTTTGGGTATTGGCTTCGGCATCGAATTTATCTGCAATGATTGCATCAACTGGCAAAATTAATTTATCTGCGAATTTGCTCAAGATAGTTTTTGCAGTTTCAATTGATTCTTTTTCTACCAAACTATCTTGCATATTCAAACCTTGAGCAGATAAAAACGTATTTGCCATCCCACCGCCAATGATTAATTTATCACATTTAGATAGTAAAGTTTCAACCACCAAAATCTTGTCGCTGATTTTTGCGCCGCCGAGAATCGCAATGTATGGATGTTCTGGATTGGCAACCGCTCGACCTAAATATTCAAGTTCTTGTTCCATCAGAAAACCAGAGACGGCTGGTAAAAATCTTGCAATGCCTTCAGTAGAAGCATGAGCACGATGGGCTGAACCAAATGCATCATTGACATACACTTCGCCAAGTGAAGCAAGTTTTTTTGCAAAATCTAAGTCATTTTTTTCTTCTTCAGGGTGATAACGTGTGTTTTCAAGCATTAAGACTTGTTTTGGTTTTAATGCTTTCGCCATTTTTTCAACTTCATCACCGATGCAATCAGGCGCCATTTGAACGGGAGTCTCTAACAGCGAAGATAATGTCTCCGAAGCGGCACGCAGGCTGAATTCAGAATCAGAAGCGGATTTTGGTCGCCCGAGATGACTCATCAAAATCAAGGAAGCATCTTGTTCCAAAACATATTTTATTGTTGGCAATGCGGCGCGGATTCTTTTATCATCGGTCACTTTGCCGTCTTGCATTGGGACGTTGAAATCCACACGCATCAATACACGTTTATTTTTAATATCAATATCTTTTACAGTTTTTTTGTTCATAGTTAATAAAGTAAGGACACGGCGATGCCGTGTCCAAGTAAATTAAAGAGATTTCGCCATCATTGCGGTCAAGTCAGCAGTTCGGCAGGCATAACCCCATTCGTTATCATACCAAGCCACCACTTTGACCAAATTGCCAATCACCACTGTATCAAGTGCACTAAAGACAGATGAAAAAGCAGTACCGCGTAAATCTGTGGAGACAAGCGGTTCATCAGTGACATCCAAAATACCTTTCATGCGACCATTTGCATATTCAAGCATGGCGGCACGAATATCATCAGCACTGGCTTCTTTATTTAAGATAGCAGTGAAATCAACCACTGAAACCGTTGGGGTTGGCACACGAAATGCCATGCCGCCAAATTTTCCTTTGAGTTCTGGAATGACCAAACCAACTGCTTTTGCCGCACCCGTTGCAGATGGCACAATGTTTTGCGCGGCGGCGCGAGCATCGCGCAAATCTTTTGCGCCAACATCTTGTAACTTTTGTGAATTGGTATAAGCATGAACGGTTGTGAGCAAGCCTTTATCAATTCCAAATTTATCATTTAATACTTTTGCAACAGGAGCCAAACCATTTGTTGTACATGAAGCATTTGAAACAATATGATGTTTTGAAGCATCATATTTATCTTCATTCACGCCCAATACAATTGTGATATCTTCATTTTTTGCTGGAGCAGAAATAATGACTTTCTTTGCACCACCTGATTCAATATGTGCTTTGGCTTTGGTTGCATCAGTGAAAACACCCGAACATTCCAAAACAATATCCACACCCATATCTTTCCACTTAATTGCAGCAGGGTCTTTTTCCGCAGAAACTTTGATTGTCTTTCCATCAACCACCAAATTGCCATCTTTCGATTCTACTGTGCCTTCGTATGTGCCATAGGTTGAGTCATATTTCAGCAAGTGAGCATTGGTTGCTGAATCAAATAAATCATTAATTGCTACAACTTCAACTTCGTTTGCATGGCGCTGTTTGATGGTGCGAAACACCAAACGCCCAATGCGACCAAATCCGTTAATTCCAACTTTTACTGCCATTATATAATCCTCCGAGATTGATTTGCGGATAGAAATCCGCTGAATTTATTTTTTGTGCTTTCAACTTTTTATTTTACATCTTTCTGCCCAATTTGTGGAAAAGTTTTCGCGCTTCATTCTTAAGGGGAGAGTTAATTCTGTTTCACCAAATTTTTTCTTGGCTTTTGAACTTGTCACACTAAAAGTGTGACCTACGAAAGTGGACCCGTTCTTTCATAAAAAATATCCATAATGATTTGAGTCAACTTTTTAGAATCATGCCGCCAGGGATGAGATTCTTCAGTCAAGTTAGCTGTGTAAGTACGTGAATCTTCTAATATTTTTTCGTCGGCTACTACAAAACGAGAATCAGGAGATAATGTGCCTATGTAATTATCATTACACAAAATCACATCGAATAAATCTTCACCGACATGGTCTTGTAAAGCGCGGATGTGGTCATAACAAGTAAATGAATCTGTTTCACCAGATTGGGTGGCAATGTTGCAAACATAAATTTTCACAGCACGGCTGGCATGAATACTGGCAAGTAAATCATGCACTAATAAATTTGGCAAAATGCTAGTGTACAAACTGCCAGGTCCCACCACAATAATGTCGGCACTTAATAATTCTTTTATCACTGGCGGAAAGGCTGGTGCATTGTCTGGTTCAAGCCAAACCCGCCGCACTCTGCCTGAGATAGTAGGAATTTTACTTTCCCCTTCTATACGAACTTCGTTCGACGAAAACGGAAGTTGCATACTTGCAACTAACTTCACATCATTCAATGTAGATGGAAGCACTTGTCCATTCACTGAAAGCACACGCCCGGATTCTACAACTGCGGTTTCAAAACTGCCTGTAATATCTGCTAAGGCTGTGATAAACAAATTTCCAAATGAATGCCCTTCTAATTCTTTGGCGCCACTAAAGCGATATTGAAATAATTGCGTTAATCTATCTTCATCATTTGATAAGGCGGCTAAACAATTGCGAATATCACCGGGGGGTAAAATTCCAAAACTCTCACGCAAGCGTCCAGAAGAACCGCCATCATCTGCAACTGTGACTACTGCTGTGAGATTTGAAGTTTCTGTTTTTAATCCGCGCAATAAAGTAGCAAGTCCATGCCCACCACCGATAGCAACAATGCGAGGTCCGCGCTTGCGGCGTTGAAAATCTGTGAGTGTATCTACTAAGTCGTGCCCTGGGCGAATAAATGGATTCAGCAAGGAGCGATTCAATTGCAAAATTCCGTAAACCACGAGCCAAATTCCAATGCCGCCAAAAATAATGGCACGTAATATTCTAGGTAAAAAGCGCAAAGATAAATAATATAGAATTGTTAATAGGGTTTCGTTTGCTGAATCAGTTCGGTATAAGTCAATCAAAATCACAGCGAAGCCTAGCCCTAATAATGTAATCCCAAACAAAACCAGAGCAAACCAACGCTTGATTCTCAAACCTGGTCTGAGCCAACGCAGCATACTTTGGAAAATTGAAAGTGAGTTATTTTTCATTAATAAAATAATAGCAGTGATACAGACTTGAGTCAAACTGCAGGAATTCAGTAAAAAAGGCGTTACGGTATAATCGGCTTATGACATTCATTGTAGCAGTTGATATTGGCGGCACACATATGCGTGCCGCTTCTTACTCACCAAATGATATAAAACCTATTAAACATCAAAGGATACGGACTCTTGCTTCGGAACCCGGTGGATTTGAACGCCTCATTGGTGTGATTGAAGAGGTTTGGCCCCAAGGGGAGACAGTTTCTGCCATTGGAATTGGTTCACCTGGTCCCTTAGACCCGCACACTGGTTATCTACTTGCTCCACCAAATAACCCGCAATTTCATAACTTTCCGTTAGCACCTAAATTAGCAGAACATTTTGGTGTGAAAGCATTTTTAGATAATGATGCTAATTTAGCAGGTTTAGCAGAATATCGTTTTGGAGCAGGCAAAGGTCATCATCATGTTTTGTATTTGACAGTAAGCACAGGCGTTGGGGGCGGCGTGATTGCTGATGATAAGTTGTTACAAGGTCATCATGGGTTGGCGGCGGAATTAGGTCATATTATTGTTGACCCGAATGGACCGTTATGCAATTGCGGATTTGCAGGTCACTTAGAAGCATATTCATCAGGACCTGCTATCAGTAAGTATGTGCTTGGGGAATTAGAAGCAGGCGTAAAGTCAAGTATGAAGCGGGATGTTAATCTAAGTGCCAAAGAAATTGCAGAGGCGGCGCATCAAGGCGATGAACTTGCGATTAAAGCCTTTCAACGTGCTGGAGAATATTTGGGGATTGGTGTTGCAAGCATGCTTCATTCATTTGACCCATCGATTGTTATTTTTGGCGGGGGTGTTTCACAAGTTGGAAATTTATTATTTGATTCGTTTCATAAAAGTTTGAAGGAAAGAGTGTTTCATCCAAGATATTTAGATGGTTTGGTAATTACCAAAGCACAATTAGGTGATGATGCTGGTTTGCTTGGCGCGCGTGCTTTGGCTGAAATGAAATTAGGTTTATAAAAAATTCAAGGAGTATGTATGACCAAGTTTAAGAAAGTAGGACCGAAAGCTCATGCCATGATTGAACGTGATAAGAAAGTGATTTCACCTTCTTATCCGCGAGATTATCCATTTGTGATGGATTATGGCAAAGGTTCGGAAGTATGGGATGTGGATGGAAATCGTTATTTAGATTTTATGGGTGGGATTGCAGTGGTTTCAACGGGGTATTCGCACCCACAAGTTGTAAAAGCGATTCAAGAGCAAGCAGAAAAATTTATTCACATTTCATCTGATTTTTATCATGAGAATTGGGTTCGGCTAGGCGAAAGATTAAATGACATTGCACCTTTCAAAGAAGATGCGCTTTCCTTTATGACGAATTCAGGTACAGAAGCAGTGGAAGCCGCAATCAAACTGGCACGTTATAAAACGAAACGTGCAAACTTTATCGGTTTCACGGGTGCATTTCATGGCAGAACCATGGGGGCTGTAACGTTTACTGCCAGCAAAGCAAAATATAAAAATGGATTTTATCCTTTGATGAATGGCGTAACGCATGCACCATTTCCAAATCCGTATCGTCCCATTCTTGAACGTAAAAAAGGTGAGGATTACGGCGAAGCAGTCGTTCGCTACATTGAAGAAGAAATTTTGGCACAAACATTACCGCCCAATGAAGTGGCAGGTATTTTGGTTGAGACCATTCAAGGTGAAGGTGGTTATATCGTTCCGCCAGATGGGTTTTATCCAGCCTTACGAAAATTGTGTGATAAACATGGCATTCTTCTAATTTTAGATGAAGTACAAAGTGGCATGGGACGCACAGGGAAGTGGTGGGCAATTGAACATTTCGGTGTTGAGCCAGATATTATCACCTCAGCAAAAGGCATTGCATCCGGTATGCCGCTTGGCGCATGTATTGCTAGAAAATCTGTGATGACTTGGGAGAATGGCACACATGGAAATACATATGGTGGTAATCCCATTTCTTGTGCGGCTTCATTAGCCACAATTGATTTAATCGAAAAACAATATATGCAAAACGCAAAAGAAGTTGGCGAATATGCCATGGATGCTTTGGAAGAAATTAAAGCACGTCACCCCAGCATTGGTGAAGTACGTGGCAAAGGCTTGATGATTGGCGTGGAGTTAGTCAAAAATCGTGAGACGAAAGAACCTGCAAAGGAATTAACGCATCGTTTAACTGACCTGGCATTTGAGCGCGGACTTTTGACATTATCTTGCGGACAGAGTGTGATTCGCATCGCTCCGCCGTTATCCATTAGCAAAAGTGAAATTGATGAAGGCTTGAGAATCTTCGAAGATGCCTTGACTGCAGGCGAAAAAGAAATGAAGTAAAGCAGAGAATAGATAAATAATAAATAGCTATAGCTAGTCATTAGACTTCGGAAGTTTATAAAACTTCCGAAGTCTCTTAATTTGTAAGGATGGATAAGTTAAATATAAAAAAACTTCCTACATCCTTTTCACTCATTCCCAATAAAATGGGTTTTTGGGATAAGCATCAAAAACATCGCTTTTTGAAGGTTGTTCGCTATACCATGCTGATAAACAAGTATCGTTATAGTTTTTTTGAGTAGTTGGATAAAAGTAACCTAAATTTATTACTAAAATATTTTCAAGTTTTAATTCTGAAGATGATTCGTCTTGATTAGAATTATTTAAATAAACAGATGTTTGAATTCCTTTTTCTAACCAAACTACAGTTCTATTATTGCTCCCGAAAACAGGGGTATACCCAACTAGTTCGGGTATACCGTTTTTCTCAATCATTTCTCCTAATGTGATCAAACTCTTTCTGGTATCTAATGTTAATAAAGGTGAAATATCTATACCACAAACCACATTGTTAGAATTAAGGAAATAGAAGTGCACATATTCTTCTTTGAATTTGTATTGATAAACACATCCGTCTTTATTTGAATTTGTTGTGAAACTATTTTCTCTAATCGGTTCACCATAAAGTGTTTTTATATCTTCAAAATTTGACACACCAATAATTATTTCGGATAGCTGGAAGTTATCTGAAATTTGGGTATAGTTTTTATCATGGAACAAATTACACATATTTTGCCCCACAGAATTTATGCTTTGACTATCTAACGCTGATTCTGCACAAGATATTACTAATAAAAACAAAAGAAACTTAATGAACCAGCGAAATTGCATTAATTATTGAACTCTTACCTAGATAATCTCAATTTTTTAACCATTATCTACTTGATTATCATCACCAATGACAATATTTGAACCTGAGACGTTACCATGAATGTTGATGATGTTTCCGCCTGATGGTTTCGGGTTTGATTTTCGTTTTTTGGGTGCAGGTTTTTTGATTGCAGGTGCTGGTCTACCATCTGCTGATAAAGGATTTGCATTGACTTGGGTAGCACGCAGATTCAAACTTTTGATTAGTCTATCCATGCCGTTATCAGCGAACAAATCTACCCATTGATAGGATTTTAATTTGTAGGGCAGGTCACATTCTTCAAGGCGGGCCGGGATTAAGAAAATGCGTCCCTCTGGCATCTCAAGTGCCATGTCAAGTGCGAGGCGCATTTCTTTTTGAACATAACCTTCTTTGCTCACCGACTTTTTTGAGAGGCACAATAAAATCACATCGGCTTCATCTAGACCTTTGTGAATTTCGTAGTTCCAATCTTGCCCGGGTAGTAATTTTTCTTGGTCGTACCAAACATCTGCACCTTGTGTATGCAGGAAAGAATAGATTTTTTCTACTTGCGCTCTATCACCCGATGCGTAGGATAAAAATATTTTTAACGGTTTGGTTGCCATGTTTTAATTATAAGCCCAAAATAAAAGACGGCGTTGTTGTAACACCGTCTTTTATTTTTAACGTAGTTTTTCTGAATTGAAGTACGTGTTGACTTCTTCCGTTTTTACTAAGACCGCCCGCACAGCAACACGGCTGGAGTATGTGTCTGTAGTTTCGTTATAGTTTTTGCAAGTGAGCAAGGTCAGCCATGCGTCATCTTCATGTTGTAAGACGCTTGTGTTATACGGGCTGATTGTTCGGTTTTGGCGAACTTCATACGTATATTTTGTGCCATACGCATAGACGATGATTTCGTCTCCCCAAGACAGTTGATTAAGGGTTGCAAATGGACCCGCTGTACCATCGGCTAAAGTAACGTGACCTGTTAAGGCACTATTGCCTTGCCAACTTGGGAAGGCGGTTCCTTCTAGCCAACCAGCTTGTTGAGAAAGCCATGAAACATCCCATTCACCATCTACTATTGGAACACCTGTTACTGGAATACTAATGTTGAGGCTTGGGATTTCAAGCCAGACACTGGTATCAGCATATTCTTTTTCGCTTGGCTGTTCTGGTAGAACTGTGGTGACATGAGGTGCAAAACCTGTAACAGGAATTAGGAAAGGCAGGACAACAGGATTTGTACCGCCACCACCTCCGCCACCAGTAGCAGGTGCATTAATTGTTACGTTATCTGAAACGCCATAAACATTCACTGGGTCAAGCGGGTCGTACCAGCGTTCTGTTGAGGTAACATTAAATGCAGATAGTTGAACTGGAAGCCCATTAATTTGAGGGTCAATGGGGAGTGATGTCCATGCAACAGAGGCTTCGTTGATTGCTGGCGTGCCTACCAAGATGGCATTAAATGTAATTGTTGAAGTTTGCCCTAATGGGAAAACTGCCCATTCAAAAATCAAGTCGGTTGTGGTATTGCCAGGGTTGCAATATGTTGCGGCGGGGGTATCTGGCGCAAGCCCGGCGGTATATGTTACAGAGCATTGGACGTATTCCAGTGTTGCGGGTAAAAAGTCAGAGACAATTACATCAAAGGCATCTGTTTGGCTTTGTGGAACGGTATGGTCAATGACTAATGTAAATTGAATCGGTGTACCGATAGGAACATTAGTAGTTGGTGTTGCAGATTTATCAATGGCTAAATCTGGCTCAACAATTTCAACATTAGAAGAACTCGTTGAGAACGAACCGCCTGTCCATGCCCAGGTGACGTTATTGTTTAATTGAATACCATCTTGATTTTCAATGACATCCAAAACAATGGCTCGGTATTGAATTACGATTTGTTGCGAAGGTGCAGTAACTGTAATTGGGGAAGATAAAGTAAATACAATTTGTCTGCCATCATTAGCAGGGTTAGCAGATGTACCTACTGCCGGAGTAACTGATGGTGGACAAGCAGAGGCAGTTTCATCTACACCTTGCACGAAAACAGATATACAGTCTACAAATGCTAGACCTAAATCTAGTTGGTCTGTAATAGTTGTGTTGTTAAATGTTGAGCCAATGGGCAAATCAATCACGACTTCGTAAGTAACAATTTCACCAATAGCAACATCATTGCCAGTAGTGTGCGGTTCATTTGTATCAATAATGGATTTAGCAATGACTGGGTTTGCTATAAAGCCAAAATCTACGGTTGGGTTCGATGTGGTGCCATTTACATTAGAAACAGTATTATTGTTTGAGGCACCAACATTTCCGGGTGTTAGTGTAACTGTTCCACTTGAAACCTGACCATTTCCTGTGCCAATACCATTATCATTGTTATCTATATTTCCATCAGGGTCAGTTGTATCAGGAAGATTCGATGTATCTACTGTACTGGAATAACCAACAGGTGGGTTTACACGCACGATGTAATCACCAGCAGGTAAACCACTAAATAAATAAGTTCCACCTGCGCCAGTAGTTACACCACCGGGGGCATCGTCGGCGGTACCTAAAATTCCATCAGGTCCCACGTTAATTTCTGTGCCGTTGCTTGAATATAGTTGAACGGTTGCACCGGGAAGTGGTGTATCTGTTCCTGCGTCATAATCGCCATCTGTATTAACATCAATAAATACGATGTTGCCAAGTGTTTGGCGGTAGAAGCCAAAATCTACAGTGAGGTTGCTTTGATTATTGACCGCTTCGCCCGGCGGGTTAGGTGATTCTATATCCGATTCGTTTATCGGCTCTGACGGTGCAACGTCTAAAGTGACGGCTTGGCTAATCACTGCACCAACAAAACTGGGCAAGATTGAGCGCGTTCCGTTATCTTCACTGTCTATATTGTTATCTGGGTCTGGAGCGGTAGTTTCGTTAACTGCGCCAGTTGCATCAAGTGTAGTGCCACTGCTCCAATAGCCGGCAAGCGGGCCTCCACTTAGGAATTGAGAGGCGGGAATCACAACCACATAATCGCCGGCGGGTAAATTATCAAAACGATAATAGCCACCATTGGCAGTTGTATCTGTTGCAAGGACAGCCCCCGTAGGATTGCCACCTACATCTGCGGCGTAAAGCTGTACGGTTACGCCATTCACGCCAGACTCAGTACCAAAATCAATTTGACTATTGTTGTTGGTATCAAACCAAATGCGATTGCCTAAACTATAAATTGGGGTGACAAAGCCAAAATCAACAGTTAAGTCTGTAGTAGTGCCGTTTGTGTTATTAACAGTAATATTGGCGGCGACTTCACCTGCTTCCATAGTTAATACGCCACTGCTTACTGTGCCTGTGGATGTGCCGATACCGTTATCATCATTATCCACATTTGAGTCGGGGTCATTTGTGCCAGCAGTATCAATGGTGCTAGAGATTAATCCATTAGGTGGTGTGACTTCGACAATGTAATTGCCTTCTGGTAAGCCACTGAAACCATAATTGCCATTCACATCAGAATAGACACCACCATCACCATCATCGGCGTTGCCTTGAATGCCATCAGGTCCCCAGCCATCATCTTCAGTGCCGGGGATGCCGTCAAAGCCTGTGATGATTTCTGTAGTCCCATTTTCAGCAAACAATTGTACAAGGGCATTGAATAGCGGTGCATCTGTACCTGCATTATAAAAACCGTTGGAGTTTATGTCTGAATAGATTAAGTTCCCAAAGTTGACTTGATAAAAACCAAAATCAACTGTCATGTTAGCGCGATTATCATCTGTACCTTGCCCGCTGGTTTCAAGGTCTGTTTCGCCAGTGGGTTCGCTGTTGCCAGGTCCTAATGTGACTGCTGTTGCGGCAACATAGTTAATGGTGTTGCCAGTAAAAGTTGTCTGTCCGTTATCATCACTATCTACATCATTATCTGGATCGTTGGCAGTAGAGTCGCTAATGGTTCCATTGGCGGCAATAGATGTGCCACTGCTCCAATAACCTGATAATGGGTCACCTGCAACCGTATCGCCTCCGCCTGTATTGCGGAAGTTATCTGATGCAATGACGACAACATAATTGCCTGCATCAAGTCCATCAAAACGATAATGACCATTTGAATCCGTTGTATCAAATGATAAGAAAGTATCACCAGCATCAAAGATGCCATTGCCATTATCTATATATAGCTCAACACGAACACCGCTAATACCTTGTTCACCGGCGTCAATCACACTGTTGTTATTCGTATCGTACCAAACACGATTACCTAAACTATATCCAAGCACAAAGCCAAAATCTACAGTTGGGTCAGATGTTGTTCCGTTGGAATTGTTGACCGTGATATTTGGGGCAACTTCCCCGGCATCTAACGTGAGTACACCGCTTCTTACTTGACCTCCACCTGTTCCTATACCGTTATCATTGTTATTGGTGTTGACATCTGGATTTAATGTGTCGGCATTATCAGCAGTATCTACTGTGCTGGTATATTGTGCAGGGGGTGTAACACCAACTACATAATCACCTTCTGGTAAACCACTAAATGAATAAAGACCTGTTCCAGTAGTGATAACACCACCAGTACCATCATCAGCATTGCCTTGTATGCCATCAGGTCCCCAGCCATCGTCTGCGGTACCGGGAATGCCATCTGCGCCAGTGATGATTTCTGTTAATGTAGTGCCTGTTGCATCACTTGCATACAATTGAACTAATGCACCGGCTAGGGGTGTATCGCCTGCATTAAATGCACCGCTGTTATCATTATCTACAAATACTAAATCACCAATTTCAGCGCGATAAAATCCAAAGTCAACGGTCATGTTGGCTTGTACATCGGGTTCGCCTTGCCCGCCGGATAAATCTGTCTCGTTGAGTGGTTCATCCGCGGCTGGACCAAGCGTCACTGCGTTTGAGGCGACATAGTTCAATGTGTTCCCTGTGAAATTGCTTATGCCGTTTTCATCGCTGTCATCTACATCTGTATCAACATCATTTGCAGTTGTGTCACTGATGACACCTGCGCTATTCATTGAAGTGTTACTGCTCCAATATCCTGCAAGTGGATTGCCCGGAACTGTATCTCCGACTACATCGCGGAAGTTATCATCCGGTAGGAGGACAATATATTCTCCGGGAGGTAAATTGTCGAAGCGATAATATCCGCCAGAAGCAGTTGTCGTTGAAGACAGTAATGTATCACCTACATCATAAACGCCGTTTAGATTTGAATCTTGATAAAGTTCTACGAGAACGCCATCAATGCCGACTTCTGTACCAGCGTCAATTAATCCATTGTTGTTGGTGTCGTACCAAATGCGGTTACCAAGGCTAAATTCAAGTGGCGGGCTAGAGAAGCCAAAGTCGTAAGTATGGTTATTTTGCCCGGCATTACCAGTTGTTACTGGAATGATGGCATGATTACCACTCGTGGTGCCATCTGAGTCAATTTGGTCATTTGCACCTGCATCGGTTGGAGATAAGTTCAAGCCTGCTAAGACGGCTTGTTGGCTTCCGCCAGTAATATTGGGAATGCGAATTTCATAAGTTTCATTTGGTTCTAGCTCAGGAATGCCATAAATGTGACTGGCAGTAGAAGTGCCACCCGGGAAAGAACTAAAGAAGTAATTGCCGTTTGCATCAGTAGTAGCGGTAGCAATTAAGATTCCGCCTTGATATAGTTCCACTGTTACACCAGCAAGTGGTGTTTCACCCGGCTCCTGAATGCCATCGTTGTCTGTTTCTGACCAAACTCTATTACCAATCTCAATTGGTGCACTATAACAGAATCCTTCCACGTCACCGATGCCAATGGCTTTACCAAATGTGGTTGCGCCAGAGCCAGAATCTTGTGGGAAGATTTCATAGGCACGGTTACGGGTACCTGTTAAGTTATTAAACCAAGCAATACCGCCTGAACGAATGTTAAATGGGTCGAAAATAGAGACAGCGATTTCATCGGTGCCAGGGATGAGAACTAAGCCACCAACCGTTACTTCATGATGTGTTCCTCCGCCTATTGCTGTACTAACTACATACATATCTTGCCAATAATATTCGCCGTTGCCGGGTCCTTGATTACCTCCAGCACCACCGGTTGTAATGCTTCCGCAGGAAGCATTGTTTTCAAGTACGAAAACCCCACCTGAGAGACAAGCCCGTAGGATATCACCTGCGGCAACACCTTCATATAAGCTGGCTGGGTTTGCAGGAATATTTACAACAACTGGAGCATAGCCTGAATCTTTGTTATATAAAGTGACATTGTTTCCCCAAGGGCTTGAGGTAGCGTAGTTGGCATTTCCGGCTTGATGCCCTAAACGGTCCATTAAACCAATCATTAAGTCGCCATTGGTATCAAATTCAATATCAGAAAGAATCGGTTGTGGGTAAATGATTTGTTTGTCAAATGCTAAGTCTGTATTTCCGTTAGTACATGGGTTTGTACAGAGTGAAGTCATGGTCGGAGACCAAGGTCTCCATTCAGCTGGATACCCACCGTCTGTATTGCTTACATTCCCGCGTGGATAATTAAGTGCAAATTCAAATACTAAGGAAAATGTGCCTGGTGTACTTTCACTTGTTTTGATAATATAGCCACGCAGGTTGTTTACATTTTGTGTGCTTTCTGCAGAACAAATGACACCAACGTAAACTTCATTTCGATAAATTTCAACTGCCCAAGGGCGAATATCACTGGCAGGGCAGGCAGTGGCAGAGGCGGGTAATGAAATTGGAACCGTATGGTTTAATGAAACAGATGCAATATCAATTGCATACAAAGTTTGGTTTGCAAGGTTCACAAACCATAATTCTGTATCATCTGTGCCGATATCCATATCACCAATTGCGGCTTTGCCAACAGCATCCCAACCCTGTGGGTCTGTGTTTGGAGTACTTGATGTACCTGTAAGACCGCGAGCTGCATTACTGGGCAACGAGCCAACTGGTATTCCTAATGTAGTTATGTCTACAAAATTTGAAACAGATATTGTTGCGCCAGTTGCCGGGTTAACTACAGTTGCATAAATACCGCCAGCACCAAGCGAACCTAAGCCTGAATGTCTTTTGGCAAGCGCGGCAGAAAACACGGTTGCAGTTGAACGTTGATATGCCAGCCCCCACGTTGCGCCAATTTGAGCATAGGTTGCAAGAGGTTCTTCAATGTTTGCATCATAACGACCATAGGCATCATACGGAATCGAAACAAGTGCTACTTGAGAGGCAACATTCCCTGCTACCAGTGGGTCTCCATTGATATAACAAGGCATGACGATGAATGGATTGTTTTGGCAATAATCAGAGGGCAAAGATAAACCCATATCTACACCTGCCGATGGGCTTGTTACGAACTGAACCGTTGTTCCAGAGTCAATGCCAAAGGCACCGGGGGCTAGGTTTGATGGGATGTTTGTAAATTCAATGCGAACTTGCGTACCATCGGGAATGCTTAAAGAGTAATCCCCTGTGGAGGATGTTGTATCAGAATCCACCGTAGCACCTGAAGCGTCGTATGCAGTAACAAGTATGCCGGAAACACCAGTGTCGCCTGAGCCACGCACGCCATTATCGTTGTAATCTGTAAAGACGTTGCCCGTAATTGTATTGGGGTCTGCACTCGTGAAGACTAATTTTGATTGATTGTAAGTTCCTGTAATTCCGCTTCTTGTATCACATATAGATAATGTCCAGTTGCCTAATGCATCTTCCCCTTTGAAAGCACTTAACAATTCGTAGGGTTTGGCTGTACGGTCTAGTTCAAAGATAGGTGCAGCAATTACGTCGTTATCATTATCATAGATTGAATTTGCAGAGGTATCATCTAATAGCAAATCATAATTGTCAAAATCATCAGGGCTGGCAACCGTTGGGGAACCTAATCCACCGCCAGAAACCAACACTACCGTTGTTCCAGATGGCGAAGTAAGTGTAACTCTAACATCACTGCGACGAGCGTGGGAAATATTCAACCCTACGTTTAAGTCTGCAATGATAATGCTAGAGGCTACGTTAAATGTTCTTGTTAATGGAGATGCACAACTTAAATCTACAATTGCTCCGGTTGTGTTGTCAATTAGCGTTGTTGTGAGGGCGTGTGCTGGTGATGGTGTCCCCAGTAGATTGAACATTAACACCCCTAAAATCAATAAAGAAAAACTGCGATGTATCGCTTTCATATAAACCTGTATAGACTTGCTAAGGTAGGATAAATAATCGCAACCAGTATACACCCGATTTTATCTTTTTTTTAAGGTTTAATTTCCCAACCTTGCTCCACAATAAATTCTATATACAAATCTGATACTTGTTTACCAAGTTCTAAGCCAGCTTCAAGGTCGAAGCGATAATGAATTCCACCATACAAACGTGATATGGAAGCCTCCTTTGCCTTTGCTTGGATTTCAGTTGCGTCATTGGGGAAATAAAAGGCTAACACTTCTGCACCAGCAGATGAAAAACAACTGTGACCAGAAGGATAAGAAGGATGATTTGGATACCCCACCAATCCTCTAATACGTTCATCTGCCTGCCACGGACGAACAACTAAATAATGATATTTTGAATCCCAACAGCCAATTCCAGAGTCCATTATCGCCATGTTCATGGTAGAAAAAACATGACCTGCTTCTACGCTAGATAACTTATATTCAGTAATTAATTGCGATGCAATTAAGTTCCAATACCCTGCTGGTGTAAAAGTTCCTGGGTTACCTGCCCAATAATCAGCAATAGCTAATTGTTCGTGAGTAACCGTCTGTTGTACTTGATAAACTTCATCTAATGCGGTTAAGAATTCAGGTGAACCATTTTCAGGTGGAGGAGCAGACCGAAACTGGTCTGGTGAAGCGAGTAACCATGGGGTTACCTTTCCCCAACTTGGAGCTTGTGGATTCGCTTGAAAAGGGTCTGGTTTCCAAATCCCCTCACCAACTGGAAGCGGATCAGATTTCCCTGCTGTTGATGCGCCATCATTTATTCTTTCTGCAATTACATTTTGAGCAATAGCCCGCCCAAAAGATTCGCCAATATCAAGGTCTGATGGCAAAATATTTCCAGATAATATTAGAGACTGACGCGCTTCTTCTACTTGATTGAGAATTGCTTCTTTTGTTTCTGGAAACAGATACAACAGGGTCGACTCTGCTACGCCAATCAAAACAGCACACTCAAATGGCTCGCACCCAATCTCAACTGGCAAAACTTCATTATTTAATGTTTTAGGAAAACGGCTTTCTAAATTGATATTATATTTATGAACTTCATCTAAAGCACGTTGCTGAGCAACACTCACAATTGCATACGCGCGTGAGGCAATCGGCGGATTACGATAATAAAAACTCACCCAATCTCGCGTAACTTCATTCCACTTTACAACGGGTGAAGCGTACCAATCGAGAATCTTATACACTTCTCCGCTAGTTCGATTTTCAGTTAAAACGATCAAGTGATCTAATTCGGAATGAATCAGCGGGCTTTCAAGAACTGTAAACTCTACAGGTATTTCCATGTCAACTAGAATGGATGTAGTTGGCAACACTGTAGGAGTACAACTTGAAAGAACTAAAATCAATGTTATAAAAAGAAATACCTTTTTCATAAAATATCTTCGCCTTTTGCCAAAGTGATAAAATAATCCTATGTCCATTGTTCCTTCAATGTTACCCGATTTTCGCGTTCGGCAGAGAGATTATCTGCTGGAGATTTCGCGTCTCTTAACGCAAGAATTGGATTTGGAAAAACTGCTGGCGCGCATTTTACGAGTCTCTATTGAAATGTTAGCAGGGCAAGCAGGGATTATCGCGCTTAAACATGCCGATGGCTGGAAAGTGGTTGCGGCACATGGCATTGCACCTGCGTTTCTTTCTTATTTATCTCCATTATTAGCAGAAGAAAAAGTACGTGAGTTAGATGTAAGCGAACTCAACCGCATGTTAAAAGAACTGACCTATACCGCGAGCATGGGTTTGTTAAATGGAACAGGTTTACCACTTGCCACGCGCGGACAAGTTATCGGTGTGATTTTTATTTTCAGAAATTATCCCGATACATTCACACCGAATGACAAAATCCTTTTGCAATCTTTTGCAGACCAAGCCGCCATTGCAGTAGTCAATGCTCAACTATATGGTCAGGTTTCGTATGAAAAGCAAAGATTAGATGCCTTATTAGAATCTGCCGCTGATGGTATTTTGATTTTAGATTCGGAAATGAATATCGAACGATGTAATCAAGCCTTTAAGAAATTATATGGCTTAAGCCATGAAGAAATTAACAACAAACAACATAACGAAATTATTAAATGGAAGAAAGAACCACACGGCAACACATTGGAAGAATCCGTTGTAAACGGCTGGCCCCTCACACCTAATGCAACCTTATATGTAGAAGGTGATTTAGAAAGACCATCCTTACAACCCATCCCTGTTGGAATTACATACGCGCCATTAATTTCTGAAGAAGGCAAAATTCGCAATGTGATTTTGAGCGTGCGCGATATTACGCATTTCAGAACTGCGGATGAAATTAAAGCAACTTTCATTTCGATTGTGAGCCATGAATTACGCACGCCTGTGGCTTTGATTAAAGGCTACGCTTCGACCTTGCGCCGAGATGATGCTAAATGGGATAAACGTACTATCAGTGATTCATTAGCCGTGATTGAAGAGGAAGCAGATAGATTGTCTAAAATGGTGGATGATTTGTTAGATGCTTCACGTTTACAAGCAGGCGGTTTGAGCTTGAATCATGCTGACGTTTCATTGCCCAATTTGGCGTTAAGAGTCGAGGCGCGTTTTTCTGCTCAATCACCAAAACATAAAATCATCACAGACTTTCCTGAAAATTTTCCTGTCATTCTCGGTGATGAAAATCGTTTGGAACAAGTGGTTTCAAATTTGGTCTCGAATGCTTTGAAATATGCGAGTGAAGGTGAAATCAAAATTAGTGGCTCAGTCACTTCTGAGCAAGTTATGGTTTGCGTGAGTGACCAAGGACCTGGGATTGATAATAGAGATATTCCGCATATTTTTGATAGGTTTTATCGTTCGACTTCTGCCGTGAAACAGACGAAAGGCGCAGGTTTGGGACTTTACTTGGCGCGTGCAATTGTAGAAGCACATGGCGGGCGCATCTGGGCGGACGCGACAGTTGGTTCTGGCGCGCGGATATGTTTTTCACTTCCGCGTTGATTTAAACCCTTCTGGCGAACCTCCCCAAAGAAATTTAGAAAAAGGTACAATTAAATATATTTCATATAAAGGATAAACTCATGCCCAATATTCCTCCACGAAAAAAGGTCAATAAAAAATATACATGGAACAAAGAAAGTGTGTTCAAAACCCCAAAAGATTGGGAAGCCGCACTCAAAGCCGTTTTGGATGACGTGCCCAATGTAAAAAAATTTGAGGGTACATTAAGTGAAGGTCCTGCGAAACTTTTAGAAGGCATTAAAGCCATTGAAGATTTAATCAGCCGTGCGCAAACTGTGTTTATGTATGCTCAATTTGAATATGCAGTGGATACCACCAATCAAGCCTCAGCAGGTATGGTTGGGAAAGCCTCTAGCATGGCGGGTCAAGTTGCCGCGGCGACTTCTTTCTTAAACCCTGAATTGATTCAAATTGGAAAAGAAAAATTAGATGCTTGGGTAAAAGAAAATGATAAGTTGGCTGTTTACAAACAAAATTTTGATGATTTGTTCCGCCAACAAGCGCATGTCCGCTCGGCAGAAGTAGAAGAAATTTTAGGCATGTTAGCAGACCCATTTAGCGGACCGGGGAACTCGTCTAGCATGTTGGTGAATGCAGACTTCAAATTTGCACCTGCGAAAAACAGCAAAGGCAAAAAAGTGGAAGTGACTCAAGGAAATTATCACTCGGCTTTGATGGAAGACACTGATAGAAAAACACGCCAAAGTGCTTTTGAAAGTTATCACGACAAACATATTGAATTCAAAAACACATTAGCGACCAACTTAAGTACTTCTATCAGTGCCAATATTTTCAATATGCGTGTGCGTAAGTTTGAATCATCACTCTCGGCTTCTTTGTTCAACAACAACGTGCCTGATGAAGTCTTTCATAACTTAATCAATACGTTCAAAAAGAAATTACCTGTATGGCATCGTTACTTTGAAATTAAACGCAAAGCATTGAAATTAAAAGACATTCAATACTTCGATATGTGGGCACCGATTGTCAAAAAGAAGCCAAAAATTTCATTTGAAAAAGCAGTGGATTTGATTTGCGAAAGCCTTGCTCCACTCGGTAAAGAATATGTAGATACTGTTCGACAAGGTTGTTTGAAAGAACGCTGGGTTGATTCAGCAGTTAATCAAGGAAAGATGAACGGTGCGTTTTCTTATGGCTCACCCGGCACACATCCTTTCATTATGATGTCTTACACTGGCGAAGTCGGAAGCATGAGTACACTGGCGCATGAATTGGGTCACTCCATGCATTCGTATTTGTCATGGAAGAATCAACCGTTTGTGTATTCAGGCTATTCATTATTTGTCGCCGAAGTTGCATCCAACTTTAATCAAGCCATGATGCGCGGACATTTGCTCAACACCATCAAAGACAAAAACTTCTTGATTGCATTAATCGAAGAAGCCGTGAGCGGAAACTTCTTTAGATATTTCTTCCAAATGCCAACATTAGCACGCTTCGAACTTGAGACGCATCAAAGAGTCGAGCGCGGAGAACCTCTCACAGCCGATTCAATGCAAAACTTGATGGCTGATTTGTTCACTGAAGCCTTTGGTCCAAAAGTAAAAATTGACCGTCCGCGTGTGGGTATGGTGTGGTCTACATTTAGTCACTTATTTGCAGACTATTATGTCTTCCAATACGCGACTGGTATTTCAGGTGCACATGCACTAGCAAATAAAATTTTACGTGGCGAGCCAAATGCCTCAGAAAAATATCTTGGCTTTTTGAAATCAGGTTCATCCGATTATGCTTTGAATGTGTTGAAAAAAGCAGGCGTAGATTTATCCACACCCAAAGCCGTAGAAGAGACGTTCTCCATCATGGAAGGTTATATTGACCGATTAGAAGAGTTGGTTGGTTAGTTTTCTAGTTGGCTAGTTAGATAGTTTTCTAGTTACGCATCATGGATTTGTAATCCGTGATGCGTAATTCGTTTATAATTCACGAAAATCCAAAATCTCAAATCGGAAATTGTTAAATGCCTCAAACACAAATTGCATGTCCTCGTTGTAAACAATTAATTCCTGCCAATGTTGAGCAGTTATTTGATGTGACTGCTGACCCGCAAGCCAAACAAAGATTATTAAGCGGGCAATCAAACTTTGCGCGTTGTCCGCATTGCGGATATCAAGGTCGCTTGGCGACTCCAGTTGTGTATCACGATAATGATAAAGAGTTATTACTAACATTTTTCCCATCTGAATTAATGTTACCCGTCAATGAGCAGGAAAAAATTATTGGTCCATTAATTAAAAAAGTGACCGACAATTTGCCACCTGAAAAACGCAAAGGTTATTTATTAAATCCGCAAGCGAACCTTACGTATGAATCATTTTTGCAAACCATTTTAGGCAAAGATGGTATCACGCCTGAAATGCTCAAAGAACAACAAGACCGTGTGCAATTTTTAGAACGCTTGATGCAAGTTACTTCTAAAGATGTGCGTTCTGAATTAATCAAGCAAAATGAAAAAATTATTGACGAACAATTTTTCGCTTTGTTCAGTCGCATTGCGCAAAGCGCCATGCAAAGCGGACAAGAACAAATGGCGCGTGCCTTGATTGACATCCAAACTCAATTGCTGGAAGAAACCGCGTATGGTCGTCAGCTTAAAGAATCTGTTGGCGAATTAGAAGCCGCTCAACACGTCTTGCAAGAAGCGGGGCAAAACCTCACACGCGAAAAACTTTTGGATTTTGTCTTAGAGTCCAAAACCGATGCACGCATCCGCGCTTACGTTTCACTTGCTCGGGCAGGGATGGATTATCTTTTCTTTCAAACGCTTTCTGAAAAAATTGACAAAGCCAGCGGCGAAGAAAAAACTCGCTTAGAAAACATTCGCGAAAAATTATTGCAGTTCACCAACGAAGTGGATAAACAAGCCGAGGCACGTTACAAGCAAGCCCAAGAATTTTTGGATACATTGTTAGCACAAGATGACATTGAAAAAGCAACGCGTGAAAATTTAGAAGGCTTCAGCCAAGATTCAGTTGACCTTGCTCAACAAATGTTACGCCAAGCCTCTGAGAAAAATGATTATACGCGCATGGGCAAATTGCAAAAGATGATTCAAGTGCTACAAGCCGCCAGCACGCCGCCTGAAGTAATGTTCATTGAACAATTGATTCAATTGCCTGATGAAGCCGCGATTGAATCTGCTTTGAAACAAAATGAAGCAATGGTCAGCCAGCAATTGCTAGATTACATGAGCAACTTGGTGGCTCAAATGGAATCACAAACCGATAACCCCGAAGCCAAAGCGATGGGTGAAAAGATAAGTGAAGTGTATAAGGTGGCGTTGAAGTTTTCGATGAAGAAGAATTTGGGATAAAACAAAAACGCCTTTGAATATCTCAAAGGTGTTTTTGTTATGTTAGTACTTACTGCCCAATATAAGAGTATCTCTTTGAGATGAAATTATCAAACAACATCGAACCAGAAGTCGTGGAATCAACGCTAGCAGTCGCACCGAGTTGCACAAAATCTAGAGTCCATAAATCATTATCTACATTTGAAATTGTACCAACCAATGTTCCATCAATCCACAAAGATAAATAGCCATTGTTTGCACCAACAGCAGTGGCTTTCTTCCACTCAATTTCTATTGAGTGCCAAGCATTGCTGATGGTGTATTTACTGCCATTCGTCGTTGCATAATTATCTTTCATAATGCGTGGACGAAGTTTATATGAACCATTTTCATGTAACAATTCTAAACGGAAAAGATAATCGTCTGCATCAGTATCATAACCATCAAAAATGTAATGAGCTGTGTTGTTATTCATTGTCAGTGAATTGGGGTTGAAATAGAACCTAGCCCGATACTGCGATTCATCAGCAGGCGATGAGTCTATGGCTTTGAGAACGACAGTATCATCAATCAGCGCCTCTAAACCATAGTCACTTTGGTAGGCAGAACCTGATGAAGTGAACAAATCTCCAAAATCTATCTTGGTCAATGTCGGATTCCAAGCATTGAGATTGTTGCCTTCAAAATTATCCGAAAACAACGCATCGGGGCGTGAGGGAGCAGGATTCACAGCAGGAGCACTGGGATGCAACCCAATATAACCACTTGTGCGTGATTCAAATTCATCAAAATACATAATTCCACTTGCGCCTGTGGGCGTATCTAACACACCTAATGAAGTGGTGGTGATGGAATGTGTATCATTATCTATGTTTTCAATACTCGCCGCGAGTTGGTCTCCGATATATAACTTGAAGTAGCCATTATTTGCACCAGAAGATGTAGCGGCTTTCCATTCTAATTCGATGGCTTGCCATTCATCGGCAATCAATACGGCTTCGGTTTCTAACCAATTGCCAGCATCATTTTTGCCACATAAGTTTAGACTGTAATAATCATTACCTTGTGGTTCAAACAACAAACAAGCCACCCAACCTGCACCTGAAGAGGTCAAAGCCGTCAGATAAAAACCATCATTTGGACTTTGGACATCATTGGGGTCAAAGTAGAAACGGGCTGAGTAGTGCGTTTCATTATTTGGTGTATGGTCATAGACAAGAATTTCAGCAGAATCATCTAACAAAGCTTGCATGCCATACGTTCCGACTGCCGAAGATTGGGTTGAAACTGATAAATCTCCGCCATCGGTGGTTGCCCAACCCCAAGCAGAGAAATTGCCACTTTCAAAACTATCGGCAAATAACAAACCAGAAGCAGGTGTAGAGGTTGGTGATGGTGTAAAGGTTGGCGTTGCAGTCAGGGTTGGTGTGATTGTGGAAGTAGGTGTTGCAGAAACTCCATCTTCCACATATTCTAAGGCTTCATCCATGCTGACACCAATGAATTGTTCTAATGGCTGTTGAAGACGTTCAATGGCAATCGTCTGTTGTAGTGCATTACTCGCATATGGAAGAATAGCATCTAAAAAGGCTTCTGCTTCTTGTACTTGTGCATTTGTAATCACAACAGTATTGCCTTGACCATCTAATAGTGCTTGTAAGTTTGGTGTAAATGAATCTATAAAATCTAATCCTTGTTCTGCAATATTAGGATGTGAATTCATAATTGAGGCAATTTCTGCGCTATGTTGATAATAAACGTCAATATAGCGTTGACCTTCTGTTGAATTGCCTAGAATTTCATCGCGCACACGGTATAACAAAGCTGCTTGATCAGATATTCTGTCGAAATTACCAATAATAAAAGAATATGCATTTGAAAGACTGGCAAGTTTCGATATATTACCGCTTGTTGAATAACATTGCTCCCAAAAACAGTCTGAAGTACAAGCTGTAGGGAATGGTGTTGAAGTAGGAATTGGTGGGTTAGGTGTATAAGGTGGTTGATTTATAAAATCGTAAGTGGCAACTGTAACATGCCATTTATCTGTTCTTGATAATATCTCTTCTCCTGTAGTTAACCTAGAGAAATTGAAGGAAAATCCATCGTATGGATGTGGCTGAGCAGGAATGAACCATGAACCTGTTGGCATACTAACAGACGATAAATCTTCTACACCTGAAAACTGCACTTGAATCTTTTGTGGAGGCATGACACTATTAATAACTGGATACATTTCCCAATATATCGGAACTTGAGTCTGATATACATTTGTAGCAAAATCAAGATTGACTGAAAAATTAGAGCCAAAGAAAGTACTATTATCTCCATAGTTATAAGTAACTTCAATATCAATTCTAGAAGGGTTGGTTTGAGTTGCATTTATTTCAGAGGAGCAAGAAATGTATGGGGTGGCGGTGCAACCACTATTCCACCCGGCAAAGGTCAATGGAGTAGCATAAATTGGGGTAATTGTTGGTGAAGGTGCAAAAGTTGCTGTTGAGGCTGGCGTGAGCGTGGCAGTTGGTGTAGGAGTTACTGGAGGATTACCATCAATTCTTTCTATATGAATAAATCGAACATCAGTATAATCAGGAATTATCGTAAAGGGTTGATTTGAAAAGAACGGCGAATGACTTGCAACATAAGGCACACCATTTACTATATCAACAATTATTACTGAGTGTGCCCAAATACTCCCTTTATAGTATTGAATCAAATCACCTAACTCTACTTGGTTTTGAGGCACTTCACAACCTTCTGGTCCTTCTGGCCAAAAAGATGCCTCATTAACAATAAAGGTGTGAAGAAAACTAACTTCGTTCCATGCTGCCGCTCTATGAAAAGGGTCGGTATAATACCAGCCCGCTGTACCTACACAACCATAGCCATTATTGTCCGCCTCATTACATGTCTGATTAACTGAACTTAGATAAACCATAGATGCTCCACCCCCTTCATGGATTGCCTGGGAAACAAAATTTGTGCAATCACCACCTAAAATTTCCCCATCATAATTATCATATTTAGGAGTATTAGGAGTCAATGCATAAGTCAATGCATATTCTACAGCGTCGATACGGTTATATTGATAAGATGAAGTATCAGGTGGAAGCTGACACGCTACACTTGCTTGTATTCCATATCCCTCTATGGTCTGTATTTTAGGTTCTTCCATAGAAAGAATTATTTCCCTAATTGGTGAATTAGTTTCTCGTATTAGTCGCCACAATAAATCGTCATAATAATCTGAAACTATTTTCCATTCACCCTGTTCCTTATGAAGTTTAATAGTGTGTTTTAAGTTTGATAAAGAAGAGACAATTGGATCTGTTGGAGATGCCTGATGAGAAATTTCATAAATCACCTGATTCCCTTCGATCACAATAGCTGTTGCAGTTTGTGAGATTTCATCATAAATAATTTCATCAAAATCTAAAGAATAGTCGTAACTGTAATACCTAAGTTGATTCTTCTCTGCATTTTTTACTTCAATAGTTAACTTCCCAATTTCGGTGTCTAGAAATATTTGAGCCTCATTGGACGTAGATAATAAGTAACTTAAGTCTCCAATTGTTAATGTACTTAGGACAGTATATCGAAAGTTGAAGTAAGAATTTATTAAATCTTTTATTTCTTGATCATCCGTAATATTCTTAGAAACATCAAGTTTATTTACGTGAAGGGGCATATCCCATCCCCCTAATAAAAATGATAGAACTATAATTAATGTCAACAAGTATCTGTTATTCAATCTCATAATAACCTCCGTAAATTGGTTTATATATTTATGGTAGCCCTACAGTATTAACTGAATAAATTTTCCATTTATCTTGTTCAAAGATTGTAGTGATGTAATACCCATATAGCCCATTTGGAACAGACCCAGCCCACCCACCTTTTCCTTCTACATAGAGTTCAGCATAAAACATTCTTCTAACGCTTGGAACGGGTGTTGTGAATGTTTGCAGTTGTAATGTACCCTCATAAAATGGGCGAATGGAAATAATTTGCCTTTTTACAATCCCAAAAGTTTGGATATCAGAAATAAACTCATCGAGGTTTTGGGGATTCCTTCTGAAAGAACTTAACAATTGGTGCGCGTTTTTATATAAACTATAATTGAATAGAACATGAAATTTTGCTATTGTTACAATACTATCGTAGTAACTTCTATCAGGCACTGAGCCAATATCTAATATAGGTGTGGTTGAGGTCTCAAACATAACCGTGATAAGGTTTTCAGAAATAACATCTATTTTCCAGTTTTCGCTTTCTTTTACTAAACTAAAAAATAATGCATGTTTACCTCTTTGAGAATTGAATAACTCTACAACAAAACCTATTCTTCCCTCTTTATCCTTGATGAATGGCGAAATTCCTTGTTCAATTTGCCAAATTACAAGAGGTTTTATTGTAACAATTTCACTTGTTACGCCTTCATTTAGTTGAATAAATTCTTTTAAAGAATTTTCGTTTTGTTCCGAAATACTTAGTCTCTCGTAGGCTTCTTCTAATAATTCATTGTTTAAGAGTGTATAGTATTCTGTAATGACTACTATTCCAGTGTAATAGCCTTCATACCCTGTATCTTCTTGGGCTACTTGAGGTTGCGATGTAATCGTAGGCGTTGGGTTTCTATTTGGTATAGGAGTTTCTAATATGATGTTTGGTTGAGTTGGAGAAACAATATCTACTGGTTTTTGTGTGCAACCCAGTAAGAGAAATATGATGCTACTAATAAAGAAAGTTTTTTGTTTATTTTTGTGAGACATATCGCCCCACTCCTTTTGTATAGATTTATTCTACGCTCTAAATTGAGTTTAAGTCAAGGATGTTTTTTGAAAACTTGTATGACATATTCCGCTCCTTATGTTTTGTCGTATGTGGATTTTACAGTATGAGTTGGGTCTGAAACAATAAAAATTTATGATTACTTTTTAATATGAAACATCATCATTGGTAACTTTACCTCAACCCCTCAAACAAATCTGTCTCCACTTCTCTTCCGCTATTCACCAAACTAAAAGCGCGGAAGAAAGTGCCTTGCATGGCAAGCACTGCCACCGCCGCATCTTCATGCGCATTGGCAAGTTCGCCCAATGTCGCCAATTGACTTTGATGACATTGAATCGCTTTCCATGCAATACGACAAAAATCAGCAGTATCAACCTGCGTGGTAATCATCCATTCTTTCCATGGGTTTTCACCACGAATTTGGTCATCCACATGAAAGGTCATGTCACCGATAAACGGCTCAATCAAATTGATAAAATTTTCGCTATCCACCATGTAATACAATTTTGAAAC
>DQGV01000208.1:30387-30953 GCA_003524705.1 Anaerolineae bacterium
CACCATGTAATACAATTTTGAAACACGATGCGATGCCAGATTTTCATCATCTTGATAAGTAGAATCTGCCGCGCAAACAACCGCGGCGTTGGTAAATTGTCCAATGGCGATATGGTCAGGGTGACCATACGCGCCATCGGGAGCAAACGTCACCACCACTTGCGGTTTGATTTTACGAATATGTGTGACAATTTTATTAATCGCTTCGGCATGATTCGCTTGATCAACATCGCCATCAGTATAATCAAGGAAAGATAGACTCTTCATTCCTAGGATAGAAGCTGCATTTTCTAATTCTTTTGTGCGGATTTCACCAAGTCGCTTCAAGCCTGGATTCTGCTTGGGTTCACCAGCCCAGCCTCTTTCTCCGCGTGAAGCGCACACGAGATGAGTCTCCACGCCTTCGGCAGAGTATTTTGCAATCGTCCCACCTAATCCCATTGATTCATCATCTGGATGCGCAAAAACGGCGAGAAGTTTTAATTGAGTCATGGTGATTCCTTAAATAAAAAATAAGGGCGAGATAACCTCACCCCTACAAATTTTATCTTTCTGAAACTTCTTTG
>DQGV01000088.1 GCA_003524705.1 Anaerolineae bacterium
GTGCCATGTTCGCCATCACTTTCAACATGAACTGAACCACCTAAGCGCGTCATCAATGTTTTTACCCACCATAAACCAAAACCTAATTTTCCAGGGTGTGAACCTGTGCGCGAAAAATTTAATTCAAAAATTTGATTGTGTAATTCAGGTGCAATACCGGGTCCGCTATCGGTTAACGAAACTTCTACCCATTCGGATGAAGATAAACCCTGAATCACAATCGAACCTTTGCCTTTCATAGCGGCAATGGCATTATCAATTAAATTTCTAAACACAAAAGTTAAACTTTGTTTACCAGCAATCACCATCGGCAAATCATTTAATGCATTCATTTCAATTTGGACATCCGATGGAATTTGTGTGGCATGAATTGCATCTTTCATACAAACTGCAATGTTTACTTTTTCCATGCGTATCGGTCGTAAGTGCGAAAGATTCTCTTGCACAATTTGCATGGCTTCCATCGCGCTATGTTCAATCTCTGCCAATGTGTTTGATAAATAAGCATCGGCTTCGAGCGTTTGTGCATATTTATCTTGAATGGCTTGCACCCGCACTGGAATTGCGCCCACTTTATTATTCATGTTATGCAATAAGTTTGCAGAAATATCACCCACCGCCGCAAAAGTTTCCGCCGTCCAATGTTGTTCTTGTGTTCTTCTTAAAGTTTGTTGACTCGATTCATTTTGGATAGCCAAAACTGCATAGTTTGCTAGACACGCCAACACTTTTTTATCCCATTCAGATTTGACGCTTCTTTCCTCGCTTGTAGTTGGGTTAAACACCCCAAACATTCCCAACGCCTCAACTTCTTCACCTAACGGAAGTATCAAAGCATTGTTTTGTTTTTTCATTTCTGAAAATGATTCAATCTTTTGTTTTGCCCCATCAGAAGCAATCAATTGCAATTCACTCGATTCATTCTTCAACCATATTGCACTGGATGAAGTATTCAATAAATCATTTGCCATCATACACAAACGGTCTAATACTTTTTGAGTCGGTTGAGAAATTAATAATTGTGCCGCTTCTTGTAAAGCATCCAACAAACGCACTTCTTGAATAGCCGTAATAGCATACGTGGCTAATGATTGCAGTGAATGATTATCACTTTCAGAGAAAGCACCTAAATTGGGGCTTTCCAAATTCAACACGCCTTCTAACCGTCCACTAGCATTGATTAATGGCACAGCCAATTCAGAACGCATCTCAATTTTTGAATCAAGCGGATAATAAATATCTTTCCACGGTTCTTGGCGTAAATCTGAAATCAACAAAGGTTCTCGTGTTCGTGCCACATAAGACATGACACTATTCCCATCCATAGGAAGTTTTTCTACCAGTGGACGCTCAAGCATTAACCCTGCTACTGCACGAGTGACGAGATATTCTCCATTTTTATCTAGTAGGCGGAAGATGCCATATTGAGCATTTGTAATTTCAAGTGCTAATTGCAAAATTGAATCAAGCGTTTCTTCGAGCCGTAAACGAGAAGAAATTAATAACCCTGCCCGGCGCAGTTGATTTAATTCTTCTTCTTTTCGTAGCAAATCACGCTGGATTCCTGCAAGCCGTCTGGTATGGTAAATTGCCATAGCGGCTTGGTTGACGAAGTTATCCAACATCAGTTGCTCTAAAGGAGTGAACTGCCTCTCTTCATATAAGTAGATATACAGCACACCTACTACTTGCTCCGCAACAATTAATGGGAAACAAGCAACGGCTTTGACTCCTAAAGCGGCATGATAAGGATGCACATCTAAATCTGCTTCTTCATAAGAAAAGCGGCTATGACGATTTTGAATCGCGCGAATCCCAATGCCATTTGGACGAGGTTCATCATCTGCATGGGTTGGAATAGAAACAGGGGTACGTTCTTGTGGCTGTGCTGAAACGCGCATTTCTTTTTCAAATCGCCCCATGCTTTGGTCATAGGTATAAATCACTGCCGATGAACCCGGCACAACTCGGATAGCACTCTCTACAATTAATTGCAAACTTAAATCATTCGGAGTGGCATCATCTGAGCCAATGCGGTTAATCGCCAAACTGATTTGATTCAGAATGCGTAAGGCTTCGAGTAAACGCGGGTCATTATCAGAAGTAGAAAAAGGTTGAGTAATCATCTCAAATATTGGATGTGCTTGAATTAAAGATGATTTTCCCATCGGTTGGCTATCCATGCAAGTTCCGTTATATGAAGTTTCGTATCAAATCCATGCTCAGGCGAAATGCGAAATATGCAAGTGCCAGACCACAAATCAAATTGAGACCTTGAAAAAAAGTTGGGGTTAAGAATTTTCGTCCCCAAGCCACTAAGCCTGCCATTACAAAACACCAGGCAATAGCTCCAAATAAAAAGCCTGCAAAGAAAACAGCAAAATGAATCGGTTGTGGACTACCTGCAATCGATGCAAATGCAGTCGTTCCGAGACCAGTCCAAAAGACGATGTTCATTGGATTGCCTAATGAAAGAAAGGCACCACTGGCAAAATCTCCGCGGCTTGAATCTGTATGAGCAATTGCTAATTCTTTATTTTGACGGGCATCTTTGATGGCGTCCCATGCAAGTTTTAACATCAATAAAATACCAATCAAACTTAACATAATTTTGGCAATATTATTTTGCACAATAAAAGCCAAACCAGTCAATGCAATGATTGCCCATGTAGTATCACCCACTAGAGAACCGAATTGGACAAATAATGCTGGCGTAAATCCATTTGCCGCACCACGCCGAACTGTTTCAGCAGTGACAACTCCGGGCGGAGCACAAAATGCAATGGCTAGAATAAATGAAGAGATAAATAAAGCAGTCATAATTTTTTTGAGGTTGAATAAAAAGCCGACAGCCAGATGCAAACTCAGAGGTCAGCAACCAACTGTCGGCTTAGTTAGGAGGCGATGTCAGTGGCGCGGGTTATGCGTCAAAGTAGAGAACGTATTCGTGCGGAGTTGGGCGTAAGCGAACAGCATCCACTTCATGCACGCGTTTGTACTTGATGTATTCTTCAAGTAAATCAGGAGTGAATACTCCACCTTGTAACAAGAAATCGTGGTCGGCTTCGAGAGCATCAATCACTTCACCCAATGAGCTAGGAACTTGCTTAATAAGTTTCTTTTCTTCTGCTGGCAATTCGTACAAATCGCGGTCTTGTGGGTCACCTGGATCAATCTTGTTCAAAATACCATCGAGACCAGCCATGAGAACTGCAGAGAAAGCGAGGTATGGATTGCTGGTTGCATCTGGTGCGCGGAATTCAACACGTTTTGCTTTGGAGCTTTTGTTTGCAGGAATACGACAAATAGCAGAGCGATTGCGTTGTGAGTAAGCAATGTTTACAGGTGCTTCATAGCCCGGCACCAAACGGCGATATGAATTTGTAGTTGGTGATGTAAGTGCTAATAAAGCAGGCGCATGTTTGAGCAAACCACCGATGTAATATTTTGCAGTTTGTGAAAGACCTGCATAGCCTTTTTCATCAAAGAAAACGTTGGTCTTGCCTTTCCACAAAGAAGAGTGAACGTGCATACCAGAACCATTATCACCAAAAATTGGTTTCGGCATAAAAGTTACGGTCTTACCATTTTGGCGAGCCACATTCTTGATAATATATTTGTATAACAATAAATCATCAGCCATGCGAGTGAGTGTGGTGAAGGTCATACTCATTTCGCTTTGACCTGCGGTTGCAACTTCGTGATGATGCAAATCCATTGGCACGCCAGCTTCGATCATGGCTAACATAAATTTGTTGCGAAGTTCTTGTAAAGTATCAGTTGGTGAGGTTGGGAAATAACCACGTTTCGGTTGAATTTGTCCGCCTTTAGAACCTGCTTCGTTACTGCTCCACCAAGCTTCATTTGATTCGATTGAAAAACTTGCTTCATTTGGAGTGGATATATAACGAATGCCATCGAAGACGAAGAACTCCGCCTCTGGCGCGAAGTAAGCAGTATCAGCAACCCCTGTGCTTTTTAAATACTCCTCAGCCTTTTGTGCTACATAACGTGGGTCACGTGAATACGGTTCTTCTGTGAAAGGGTCGAACACATTACAAGAAATGACCAAAGTTGGGGTAGCAGATGTTGGGTCAATAAATGCAGTTTCTGGGTCAGCTTTGAGGAGCATGTCTGATTCGTGAATTTCTTGAAAACCACGAATAGAAGAACCGTCAAAAGGAATACCTTCTTTGAAAAAATCTTCTGTCAGCTTTTGAACAGGAATGGTGAAATGTTGCCAAGTTCCGGGCAAGTCAATGAAGCGTAAATCTACCACTTGCACATTTTTTGCTAATTCCAAAACATCTTTAACTGTCTTTGCCATGGATAAACTCCTTACGAATGAATTTAATGAATTATTTCAACTTCGGCATTATAGGGTTTGTGGGTAGGGTAAGTCTATTACCCAAACGGGTACTTAAAACAAAATGGACAAGGAAATATCTTGTCCATTTTGTTTTAAGTCTTATAGGATTTAGTCAGTAGCACCTAATGCGCCAACTACATCATTTGGATACGCTTGAATGCCATGTTCTTCAATATCCAAGCCTTTGATTTCTTCTTCACGAGATACACGCAGACCATTCACTGCCTTGATACCGAGGAATAATACAGAACCAGTAACCACACACCAAACACCGTATGCCGCAACACCAATGAACTGTGCAACAAGTTGACCTGTGTCGCCAGTGACGAGGCTACCAATGCCTTCAGTGCCAAAGATACCAATTGCCAATGTACCCCAAACACCATTGAACAAGTGAACAGGAACGGCACCGACTGGGTCATCAATCTTGAGTTTTTCAAGCCAAACTGCACCATATACTACGATGACACCGCCAATAACACCAATAAGTAGTGAAAATCCTGGAGTTACATAAGCACATGGAGCCGTAATCGCAACCAAGCCAGCCAAAGCACCATTTAATGTTGTAGCAAGGTCAGGTTTTTTGGCAACAAATAACCAAGAGATACTCATTGCGCCTATAGCACCCGTGGCAGCGGCAAGCGCGGTATTGACAGCTACCAATGCTACAGCATCTGCGTTACCACCATGTATAGCAAGTTGACTGCCGGGATTGAAACCAAACCATCCAAGCCAAAGGATGAAGACACCCAATGTTACAAGCGTAATCGAATGCCCGGGTATAGCAACCGCTTTCCCGTCTTTGGTGAAGCGTCCGAGTCGCGGCCCAAGCACAATCGCACCAATCAATGCGAGCCAGCCACCAATGCTATGCACAACTGTTGAACCTGCAAAATCTCTAAAACCATCACCGAAAGGTAAAGTCCATAACCAGCCACCACCCCATACCCAATGCCCAGCGATTGGATAGATAATTGCTGTAATGAAAAAACTATAGATTAAGTACGCTGAAAATTTTGTTCGTTCTGCCATGGCGCCTGAAACAATCGTGGCGGCAGTTCCTGCAAAAACCAATTGGAAGAACCAGAAAGCTAACACTGGAACACCAACAACATCATCAAGCGAGGCATCTACAAAATAGCCGGATGTGCCAATCCAACCACCGGCTGAAGAGCCATACATAAATGCATAACCAAATGCCCAGAATGCGAGCGTTGCAAAAACAAAGTCTATCAAGTTTTTGAATAAGATGTTGGTTGTGTTCTTAGCACGGGTTAGACCTGCTTCGACGAGTGCAAAACCAGCCTGCATCCAAAATACGAGGAAGGCTGTCAGCAACATCCAGAAAGTATTAAGACCGCGCGTCAATTCGTCAATTGGACCTGTATCCTGTGCATAGGCTGGGGTGACAAATACCAACAGCGCAATAGATACAACCGCCGGAATAACTACCCAGCGCAACCACTTCATTGATTTGAGAGCTATCGTTTTCATTTTCTTCTCCTTCTTAAGTTTTGTTACCCTTATTCTATGGATTCAAGCGGCTGTGCCTATTACCCCTATGGAGTATTTTATGAGCACAATTTTATAGTGAGGTAATAATGCTAAAATATTTATGACCCAAATGGAGTATAAAAAAAGACATGAATAAAAATTTATTCATGTCTTTTTGCCCGTAAGGGCTAAACAAGGAGAGGTATAGGCTAGAAACGTAAGCCAACCAT
>DQGV01000433.1:0-471 GCA_003524705.1 Anaerolineae bacterium
ATCTCCATTGGTGACGATTAACGGATTCCTCGGCTATCTCGAAGCCGATGTAGCCGCAAATGACATGAAACGTTTTCGACATGATAGTGAACGTATCAAAGAAGCCGTAGTAAAAATGCACACTTTATTAGGAGAGTTGCTCGAACTTTCTCGCATTGGGCGGGTTGCTAACCCCTCAGAGATGATTCAATTTGAAGAGTTAATCCATGATGCGATTGAACTTGTAAGCGGACGAATTGATAAAACCAAAGTTAATATCAATGTTCAGCCAAACTTGCCAAAAGTGTTTGGAGACCGTCAACGCCTGACCGAAGTTTTGCAAAACTTAATTGATAATGCCCTTAAATTTGCAAATACAGAAACAAACCCAACCATCGAGATTGGATTTGAAAGCGAAGAAAACGACCTACATATTTTCTTTGTGCGAGATAATGGTATTGGCATACCAGCAGAATTGCATGACAGGATTTT
>DQGV01000433.1:789-4761 GCA_003524705.1 Anaerolineae bacterium
ATTGGGCTTGCTATCGTTAAGAGAATTGTTGAGGTTCATGGCGGCAGGCTTTGGGTCCAGAGCGAAGCGGGAAAAGGCGCAACTTTCTTTTTCACATTACCCAGCGAAGAACATCAAATCATCAAAAAGGAAATGTAATATGAAAAAAATTGTAAGTTTATTGTTTATCTTTGCTTTTATTATTTCAGCCTGTGGCGGAAGTGAGCCTTTACAAATCACAGACCCAACCCAAACAATTGAGGTAAACGCAGGTGAAGAATTTACAATTGTAATTGAATCAAACCCAACAACTGGTTATCACTGGGAAATTATGAGCGAGTTAAGTAATGTTGAATTTATTTCAAAAGATTATCAAGCTGAAGAACCGATTACCACCGGCTCAGGCGGAGTAGATTTATGGACGTTCAAAGCCATTTCTACAGGTGAAGCACTAATCACTCTTGGGTACTATCCACCCTACGAAGACCCCGAACCACCGCAACAAACTACAACTTTTGTTGTTACAGTTAAGTAGAAGAGACAAACGCCGAATTTAAAATCAACGAAGGAGGAAAACATGAATCGCCTTACCCTGCTTGCAGGGTTAATTTTAGTCCTAGTAACAGGATGTAATTTTGGAGCAAGCACGCCTCAACCTACGCTTGAACCTGTTTCTACAACCCCGCCGACTCTTACACCCATACCGACTTTTACCTTCACACCTACGCCAGTTGTTATTTCAATTCAAGTGACTGCTGAATTAATTAATTGCCGTTCTGGTCCCGGCACCATTTTTGATGCAGTTACAGAAATTGCGCAGGGACGAAACTTACGCGCCACAGGTCGCAATGATTCAACTACATGGCTGTATGTAAACGACCCCGGCAACCCCGGCGGATTCTGCTGGGTTTCAGCAGACGTGACTCAAGTGAATGGTGAAGCAAATTTATTGCCTATTATCCAACCGCCCATTGCTATGGTCACCAATGTAGATTTGCGCGTTGAACCGAATCGCATTGACGTGAATTGCAGTCAATTCCCTCAAACTGTTTTCTTTGAAGCGTTAGTCACCACCAATGGGCCTACTTTGCTCACATGGAAATGGGAAATCAGCAATGGTGCCGTTTCAGATGTAGGTACGTTAATTATTGAATCAGCCGGCACACAAGCGATTAATGAATATTATCAAATCAATTCTGCTAATGATTATTGGGTCAAGTTAAATGTGCTAACCCCCAATGAAGTGATTGAACAAGCCACGTTCCGCGTGAGCTGTACGCCGTAAAGTAATTACTAACTGTAAATAGAAATGTTCACCTCAAAACATAAATTTTAAGGTGAACATTTTTTATATCATTCTTTTCTTTACTTCTTAAACTCCGCCACCAATTCTTGTAATATCTTCTTGGCATCACCAAATAACATCTTCGTATTCGGCTCATAAAATAGCGGATTTTCAATCCCGGCAAAGCCTGCCGCCATAGAACGCTTCATGACAATGACAGTTCTGGCTTTATCTACATCAATAATCGGCATTCCATAAATCGGGCTGGATTTATCCGTTCGCGCCGCAGGATTCACCACGTCATTCGCACCGATGATGATACAAACATCCACGCTATCCATGGTTGGATTAATCGTTTCCATTTCAAGCAACTGGTCATACGAGATGTTTGCTTCTGCCAGTAACACATTCATGTGACCCGGCATACGCCCTGCCACTGGATGAATTGCAAACTCTACAGCGATTCCGTGTTTATCAAGTTCATCGCTCAATTCACGCACTGTATGTTGGGCTTGTGCAACTGCCATCCCATAACCGGGCACAACCACGACTCTATCGGCTTGTTCTAAAATAAATTTTGTATCTTCAATTCCAACGCGCGTGATAGGTCGTTCTTCTGCCAAAGCAGAAGAATCTACTTGACTTGAACCGACAGCACCAAATAACACATTCGTAAATGAACGATTCATAGCTTGGCTCATAATAATAGAAAGGATAAAGCCCGAAGCACCATCTAATGACCCAGCAATAATCAACACTTTGTTATCAATCGCAAAGCCGGTTGCTGCAATCGCCAATCCGGCATATGAGTTCATCAACGAAATCACCACTGGCATATCCGCCCCACCGATGGGTAAAACGATAAAAATACCAATCAAAAATGCCAAAGCAATCATCACATAAAAAATGGTGGCGTTATATGGGAAGAAAATCAAATAAATAAACATGCCAAAGGCTGTAAAGAAGAGTGTAATGTTTATAAAATTTTGACCTTTATATGTAATCGGAGCACTCTTGATAAGTTCACTTAACTTTCCAAACGCCATCAAACTTCCTGTTACTGTCAGCGCGCCGAATAACACTTCAAAACCAATCGCGCCCATCAAGAAATTGCTCAATTCAGCATGAGCACCTTTCTCAATATACTCATTGATACCCACCAATACAGCTGCTAACGCACCAAATGCATGTGATAAAGCAATACGTTGTGGCATCGCAGTCATTGGCATAAAGATTGCCATTGCCGCACCGATAGCAGAACCAATCGCTACACCGGTAATTATCCACGTCCATGTGACAATATGCCCATTCACAAGTGTGCCGATAATTGCCAGCAACATACCAATTTCAGCAAAGTGCATCCCACGTCGTGCAGTTTCTGGATGTGATAAACCTTTCAAACCCAGAATAAATAAAACAGTGCTCAATGTGCTGGGCACACCAGTTAAATAATTCATGATTGTTTCTTCTCTTTTTTCTTGAACATCTTCAACATACGTTCAGTAATCATAAATCCACCGACCACATTAATCGTCGCGGCGGTGACTGCAATAAAACCAAGAATCTGCGCGGTTTGATGTTCACTACCAGCGGCAACGAGCGAACCCACAAGCGAAATCCCAGATATCGCGTTTGTAGCAGACATCAACGGCGTATGAAGCGTCGGCGTCACTTTACGAATCACTTCAAATCCTACAAATCCTGCAAGGATGAGAATATAAATCAATTCAATTTGCATGGTATCTCCTTTTATTTCTTCGCAAAAGCTGGATGAACAATTTTTCCCGCATGTGTAATCAAACAACCTTGAATAATGTCATCATCTAATTTCAACTCAAATTGTTTTGTGTCTTTATTCCAAAACTCATCGAGCAAATTAAATAAATTATTGGAATACATCAGACTGGCATTCAACGCGACTTTTGCCGGCATATTTTTGATGCCGATAATTTTCACACCGCCTCTTTCTACGGTTTTGCCTGCTACTGAACCTTCAACATTGCCTCCACTTTCAACAGCCAAATCCACAAGCACAGAACCCGGCTTCATTGCATCTACCATGTCTTTGGTCACGATGAGAGGCGCTTTTCTTCCAAACAATTGAGCAGTGGTAATGACCACATCCGCTTGCGCACAATATTGTTTCATCACTTCGCGTTGTTTATTGAGTTGCTCTTTGGTTAATTCTTTTGCATAGCCTTGTGATGTTTGACCTGTTTCCCCCAAATCTACTTCTACAAATTTTGCCCCAAGTGATAGCACGTCATTCTTTGCAACTGGACGAGTATCAAACGCATCCACTTTGGCACCGAGGCGTTTGGCAGTTGCAATGGCTTGCAAACCTGCTACGCCAGCGCCAATCACAAAAACTTTACACGGCTGAATTGTTCCTGCCGGTGTGATCATCATCGGGAATATTTTTTGAATATCATCTGCCGCGGTGATTACCGCCGCATAGCCTGCTAAATTGGCTTGTGAACTTAACGCATCCATCTTTTGTGCGCGAGTGGAACGCGGAATCATCTCCATTGAAATGGCAGACACATTTTTCTTCGCCATGTCATCAATTAATTTCTTTTCATTGAACGGGTCTAAGAAACTGACGTGAATTGCATTCTTCTTTAATAAGGATAAATCTTTGGCTTCAGGTTTTCGGATGCGCAAAACAATATCACCAGCGGAGAAAAGTTTCTTGCGATTCTTTTCTA
>DQGV01000447.1 GCA_003524705.1 Anaerolineae bacterium
CACTGGCTTGAACGAAGGCTCAGCCGATTTGGTCATCAAAGAACTGCGCGACATCATCATTGAATACTTGCGCGCCGGGCGCGGAGTCAAGGTAGAAGGCTTAGGCACATGGCTCCCCAACATTGATTTAGCCGGCGTGTTTGACGCACAATACCGCATGGATAGTTTCTTGAAAAACGCTTTGAACGTGGCGGGCATCTTCACGGGCAATATCATCAACCGTGAAAATATCGGCAAGACCAGCGAAGAATTAATCGAAATGTGGAACGAAGAAAACCCCGGCGACCCCGTCCCCGATTAAGAACCGCTTCACACTTCCCTCTGATAAAAGACCTCCGAGGTTTCCAAAACCTCGGAGGTCTATAATTTACTCAATCAAACTCACATCATACTCATAGCCCCGTAAATACTCTACAATCTTTTCGCGCATGGCGTCCTCACTTGGCAAAAGCGAGGCATCACACGGGGCGGTGTGCCCGTCAATATCATCACTCTTCCAAATATTTTCTTGCACGTTTAGCGAATACCATTTATGGCAGACAATCACCTGCACGATTTTGATTTGATAAAAAGGCGGGGCAATCTTTCTGGGGGAACCCGCCGTAATGCTGATGAGCTCACGCAGAGGGTCAGGGTCAGCGGTTAGGATTGAAGTGCCAGTCATCCATGCAGGTTGCGGAATCTCTACATAATCTAAGAGCGTGGCGGGAATATCAATCACCTGCACGTTGTTTGAACGAGTGCCGGCATGTTCACCATTTGGGAAGTGAAATATCAAAGGCGTGCGCCGATTGACGACATAACGATAACCATGGTCGGTATAAATCACGAGGATGGTGTTATCTAACTGACCCGAATCAACAAGATATTGATAAATACTCTCGACATGAGCATCAAAGGACAGTATCGCTTCTTTATAAAGGTCAACATCCCACTCTGCTTCGTCATCAGATGATTCAGGTTCGGCGGCTTTCTCTTCTGAGCCGAAGTGTGGTCCGTGCGTGTTCATAAAATGCGAGAAGATAAACAACGGTCTTTGCGAGGTCTCTAGCAGGTTAATGATTTCATCCACACGTTGCGCATCGGTATAGCGGGCGGTTTGGTTGTGCACTTGCTGAATGGGGTTGTCCATGTCTCTGATAAAGAAGATATGCAGAAAACGCTCGCCCACTCTTTGACTAACAAGTTGAATGAAATACGTGGCAGGTGAATTGCCTAAGATTGCACGGAGCGAGTCTAATGCAGGTTGGTGAATCGTCTGCCCATTGACCATGTCAAAGCCATCTATGAGGTTTACTTTGCGAGCATCTACATAAGAAGGCGTGCCAATTTGGGCGGTCTGATAGCCGAGGTCTTTGAGGATGCCGGGCAAGTGTTCAAATGAATCATTTCCGTTGAGAATATCGGGATAGCGATAGACCATCACTTCGGCAGGTTCTTTACCAGTCAGCGCAGAGGTTGTAGAGGCAGTGGTGCTGGAGGCATTCGGGAAAGCATTTTCAGCCACTAAAGATGTTTTGATTAATTCGCTAATGAAGGGCGTAGTGTCTTCATCGAATCCATAGGCAGAGAGATAACTGGCATTTAATCCGTCCGCGCCGAGGATGATGATGTTCGGGCGTGGCGAGCCTGTTTGTGCTGAGGCAGAATTCAGCGGATTGTATGGAACGTCACGCGAGACATATGTAAGCAAAGTCAATGCCGAGGAAAAGGCAAGCAAGCTGAATGCGAGGGTTGAGGCGGATTTCCACAAGTGGGTGCGGGTTGTGAAGCGGGACATCCAATAAAAGAGAAGTATCCAGATGGCGATGTAAACAATGCGCCACGCGCCAAAGGCTGAGACAACCCCGATGTTGAAAACGGTGTAGGTGAAGTTATCGAGCATGATGAGGGCGGTGATGGAAAGCATGAAAGCCGCAGGGATGTAGGCAAGCCAATCCCATTTTTTGGCGGGGATGTAAAGTAGTAGCCAGAAAATAACTAGAACGAAGGCGATGACTCCGCCTGTGATGAATAGCACGCTGAGTGATTCAAGCAAGGTCAGTGTTGAAAGGGAAGAAGGCGTGGTGACGAAGAACAGCCATTCCATGCAGGCGTGAAAGTATGCGGCGAGCAGGGTGAGGGTGAGAGGTTTACGGGTCATGTGGGCGGAGATTATAAATGAGAGTGGTTAAAAAATTCTTTGCCACAGAGAGTACTGAGTTCGCTGAGAAAAAATCTCAAAATTCTCTGTGGACTCTGTGGCTTAAGTTTTTGGAGGTTTAGTATACTAAGACTATGCACATCCCAAAATATTATCGTGAAGAAGATAAAACAAAAGTTATTGAGTTTATGAAAAGCAATGGCTTTCCTGCGATTGTGTCACATGATGGGGAAAAGTTGCTGGCGACTCATATTCCAGTGCATGTGATTGAAAATGGGGATGGCTCGTTGAAGATACTTGGTCACATGAGCAGGGCGAACCCGCAGTGGAAGAGTTTTGGTGAGCAGGAAGTTGTGCTGGTTTTTCAAGGCGCACACACGTATATTTCTCCGCGTTGGTATAACCACGTCAATGTGCCGACGTGGAATTATGTGATGGTACATGTGTATGGAAAAATCAAAATGTTAGAAGGTGATGACTTGCACGCGCTTCTTTCTCAGTTGGTGCATGTCCATGAGCGTGAGACGGGGTACTCACTTGAAGCATTGCCTGAAGATTTTGTGCGTAAAGAAATGAAAGGCGTGGCAGGCTTTGAAATGCACGTGACGAAGATTGACGCGGCTTATAAGTTGAGTCAAAACCGCGATGATGAATCGTATGAGAATATTGTGCTTGAATTGGATAAACGCGAAGATGCTGATTCAAGGAAGATTGCGGAGGAGATGAGGAAGAAGAGATAGCTTTCAGCGGTCAGCTATTAGCATTTAGTGGGCGGTAGGGGCAAGGTCTCCTCGCCCAAAGCGGGCGGGAGAACCCCGCCCCTACAAGAATATTGACGAAATGAACGCAACCGAATAAAATACCAGCCGATGTCAAGCATCGCCTCCGCGTGGAGGCGAGTTTTGTGTAAAGGCATCAAAAATATTTCATAGGGCGAAGGTAATGCGACCATTTCGGTTTGTGTGAGAGGCGCCCGAGGAGCAAAGTACGATGGAAAAAGTAGTATTGAAAGCAGAAAAAAGAAATGTAGTGGGGAAGCAGGTCAAGGCATTACGACGCGAAGGAAAACTTCCAGGTGTCATTTATGGTCGCCATGTAGAACCAATTTCAATTGCGTTAGAAGCGCATAGCACTGGTTTGGCAATGACCAAATTGACTTCGTCCAGTCTGGTGACTATCAATTTAGATGGAACGGAATATCCTGCTTTGGTGCGTGAACGTCAACGCGATTACATCAAAGGTGATTTAACGCATGTGGACTTTTTGGCAGTGGACTTGAACGAAAAAATCCGCACAATGGTAGGTTTACATTATGTGGGTATTTCAGGCGCGGTCAAAGACTATAACGGCGTGTTGGTACATAACCTTGAACAACTCGAAGTAGAATGTTTGCCGACGGATTTACCTGAACGCATTGACATTGATATTTCGGTGTTGGCAAAAATTGGTGATGGCATCCGTGTACGAGATGTGCAAATTTCTGATAAGGTGACAATTCTGACCGATGCTGATGAAATGGTCGCCGTGGTGACATTAGCCAAAGAAGAAGAAACCCCAGTCGATGCCGCCGCAGTGCCGGGCGCAGAACCTGCCGCTCCAGAACTCAG
>DQGV01000458.1:0-5439 GCA_003524705.1 Anaerolineae bacterium
AGTAGGTGAGTCTGATGCGTTGTTTCCGCCGCAGGCAGTCATCAAAAAAAGAATCATGAGTCCAAGCAAAAGTCTTTTCATATAAAACCTCAACAAACTTTTATTGATGAGTATAGCACGCCAAATAAAAATTGCCTGACATTCATCAGACAATTTTACTTTTACTTAGCTTTTAATTCCCATAAACATTTTCACTTGAATTTCAGACCGAAAAATAACTTGCCCTTTGGTGTTTGTAATATCTTGTTTAATTTTTTCAATGCCAGCCTGATATTGTTCGTCATTCAATAAAGCCAATTGAGAGGTAGCATCATGTTTGAGGAACGGGTCTTTTAGCACTGCTTCTCCAACATGCAAATTTTGAATATGCTCAACAGTATTTGCTGAAACATTTTTAAACCCACTCGCATTCATCATTTTCAAAATGGCCGCGCCTGATGGATAACGACGCAAATCAGTATCATAGACCGTATCAAAATAATTATAAATATACCAATAATGAGAGCCATCCGCATGCGGGTCGTGCCCAATCACGGCAAGCACGCCATTTGGTTTTAGCAAACGATAGGCTTCTTGAATAAAAGCCTGATGATTTCCAAAATGATGGATTGCATCAACACAATAGATAAAATCGAACGCTTCTTTCTTAAGGGGTAAATTGGTTGCTGTTCCTCGAATTAATTTCAACGGGGCGGCTTGACCTTTCGCCTGCGTCAACATTCCCATTGAATAATCAAGTCCGTATACATGTTTTGTAAGTGGAGAAAGCAAATTTAACCAATAGCCTGTGCCACTCCCCACTTCTAAAATAGTTTTTGCATTAATTCGTTTCGCCAACTCAAATAATGCTTGACCACGTTCCCAATGTTGAGGTTTTGAATAGCGTTGGTTATATCGTTGTGCAATTTTGTCGTAGTTGAGATAATCCTTTTTCATAGTAAAAAATTGGACTACCTAACTTGTTGTTAACTTACGAATTTACAATTTCCTTAACTCGCCCTACTTGACCATTGGTAAGCCGAACCTTAATGCCATGTGGATGATTTGGCGATTTCGTCAAAATATCTTTGACGATGCCTTGCGTTAATTTCCCAGTACGCTGGTCTTGTTTTAAGACAATCAAGACCGTCATGCCAGGCTTAATGTGGGAGCGAGTTAGCGCCATACTTAAATCATACACTAAACAGGTATAATTTTGCCATAATACATGTTTTACTATTCTTTTTATCTCCCATATACATTTTTACCATTTCTGTTAATAGTTTTTTACCTTTTGTTTGAAAAGCATTTCACAAAAAACTGGACCATATGGATATGGTGGTTTTTTTGTATTGTCTTATTGGCTTGGGTTGGATGGTATGCGGTACAAGAAGGTTCATCTTTATATGATTTTTTCAAGGGCTATTATCATGGTGGGCGAAAAATTTTACGCAACCCAGATGAATTGTATGACACCACTTGTTATGGCTATACAAATTTTCCTTTACTAGCTTATTTATTTGCACCCCTAGGGAATTTAGATAAATCAATAGCAGGGATTGTTTTTCATATTATTGGATATATTTCTCTTTTCCCTTTAGGCTATTGGCTAGTTAAGTTAGCAGAGTTAAAAAGTGGATATCAATACTTAATATTAGGTTTACTTGCTATCAATGGTCCATTAGATTACAGTATTTGGTTAGGCAACACAACTCACATTGTCATGTTAATACTGGTGTTAGCACTTTTCTTTTTCAAACATGGCGCTGATTGGGCATCAGGTATATTCCTTGGGCTTTCAGGTTTAATTAAATTGCCTCTTATTTTTTCATCCGGCTACTTCTTTCTGCGTGGGAAATGGAAAGTAGTTATAGGTGGATTATTAATTGCAATAAGTGCAGTAGTACTTTCACTTTACTTTATTCCTTTATCTCTTAATACTATTTGGTTAGAACGTTGTATCTTTGGCACTTCTGGTGATCCCATACCTGCTTATAACAATCAATCACTGAGTGCTTTTTTAGCAAGAATATTCATCCCAGATAATTTCAGTTGGAAACCCGTTTCACCTCCGCTCATATACACACAATTTGCTACAGTTGGTAACTTACTTCTTTATCTTCCCATTTTGGTTATTTTGTTTTTGGGAAGAAAATCTACAAAGACACCGACAATGTATATCTTTGAATTTTCCATCGTTCTGACATGTTCTTTGTTAACAAGCCCTATTTCGTGGTCTCATTACCTTGTTCTTTTGTTAATTCCTGTAGCACTCTATTTGGGGTTAGATAAAAAAACTCCGCCTAGTTTTTGGATGTATGGTTTGCTTGCAATTAGTTTGATACTTCTTTCTCTTCCTATACAATTGACTTATGCTGTTTTTATACAAACTGGACAAGTATCATTTCTTTCTATGCATTTTTTGGGTGCAATTACTCTATATGTATTTCTATTAATCACATGGTGGCAAATCAAAGCAGAAAATAAAAGTTTGAGGCAGTGAACTCCATAAACTTAGCAATAGATTGAAGGATACTTTCCATAAACTGCCACTGATGATACGCTAACAGGATTAAGAAGACAAGCATCCCCGTTTGAAAGAAGCGGTTGTTGGCAAATGGGGCAAGTCCAAATGCAACAAAAAATATAAGTGCGTATGCCCAATCGGCTGAGTATAGAAATAATTCTTGTCCGTAGAAAAAATGTATTCCAAAATTAAAAGCAAGACAGAGGACGAAGGTTAGCATTGCATCTGCTTTTCTTGTACGAATTAAATTCCAAAAAAATACAGCACCTGCTACACCCAAAATTATTAACCAAATTCCAACTAGAATTTGTGCAAGTCCATCATATTGGGCCTGGTGAAATGTCCCCGTTGAAATTTTGTAAAAACGAAATTCGGGGATGACGCTTCCCACTTCTTCTGCAAGGATGAATACTTGAGGAGCAACGGCGGTGTAGAGCAAAACTGTTCTGGCTAAATACATGTTTCGTCCAGTAAATCGCCATTCAGGGACTTCAAACGTTTCTGCAAAAAATTTTTGTTCATTTTGTATATCAGGTGTAAGAAAAAACACTTTGCTAGCAGGGTACATGACTGTATGTAGAAAAGTAAGTAATAGAGAAATAGCAATCACCCAGCCTGTAAAGTAAATCGTTTCTTTTATTTTTGGACGAGATATAAAAAAAGCAATGAGATTTTGAACAAAATTTGTAAGTGTAATTCCAAAGGTGATAACACCTGCAAAAATCAAAGTGGCTATTGATTTATCGTCTTGTTGAAGGAAGAGAAGAAATAAAATTAATGCAAATGCTGAAAATATATAGGTGTCAATTACACTTCCAAAAAAGAGATGCGATGTACTTAATCCAAACAATGTTGCGATTAAGCCTGCGTAAACCCTACTTTCAAATTGGCGTTTGATGTAAAGCCATGCCAAAAACACACATCCACTACCGACAAGGCAGTTAAATAAAATTGCTGAAAGCGGAGGGTTATTGGTAAATAAATTCAGGAATCTTCCAAATGGTTGAAATATAAAATAAGTAAAAGGGTGAGGTCCACGCATTTCAAATTCTTTGACATCATCAAAAGAAATGCGCCTCATCCAAGAGGCGACATCGGCATCAAACAAATTATCTACTTGACCTACACCGAAGTTATTTAATGTTGAACCATAATAAAAATAAATAAAAAAGAATACAAAACCGAGGATAATTCCCGGCAAGTTATCTACCCAAGTGTTGACCTCAAGTTTGAAGCGAAAATTCCAGTTTATATTTAATTTATTGGCATTTATCCAAGTAAAGTAAATAATCCATGCAAGAGAACAAGTTAAGAGAAATACAAGAAGAAACTGGTCAGTTGCTGTATGCGTCTCCAGATTTAAAAATAAAGAGTTATAGAGATAAGATAGCAATAATGAAAATGCTAAGATAAAAACAAAACTCGATATTTTTTTCATTTTTTACGTTCATTCAAAAAGACAGTCACATCCAAATCACCAGGGGATGAGCCATAACTAGTCAACAAAGCTGCCGCTTCACTGCGATGTTGAGTGCCATGATTCACCAAATGATAAAAACAATGCCAAAGGATTCGGTCACGATTTACACCTTCGGTGGTTGTATATTTCAGGTGACTTTCCATATCCTCATCTTTGAGTTTGCTCAGATAGGCTCGCATTAATTTTTCTTCTTCTTGAAATCTCTTTTCAAGTGATTCAAATGTTGGGAAGTCATCGGCGATTAAATCTTCATCTTCGGTGACTCTTTGTGTCTCAAACAAAACCCGCCACAAACGTTCTCCATCTACAATATGAAGTAACGTACCGCGTAATCCGCCGTAAGGGAAATCTCCAGAGGCAAGGAATTGTTCTGGGGTAACATTTTTACAAGCAGAAAGAATTTTTTTGTTTCCCCAGTAGTTATATTCAAATAGAAAGTGAATGTCTTGTATGTTCATTATGATAATAATCCTCTCGCAAAAGATAACACTGCTTGCACATCATTGAAATTCGTGACCATTCCCACAGAGATTCTCACTGCGCCAGATGATTTTCCATCAATACACAAACGGAAATCATCAATTGTCATTTTGTCGTGATGGTCAGGTGAAGTGAAGCATACATCCAATTCCACGCGCGAGATGCCGAGGGCAATTTCACCTGCACCAGGATTACAAAAGCAACCTGTTCGCAAAGAAATATTTACTTTATTGGCTTCACTCTCAATAAAGCGATGGTCAAGGGCTTTGCCGTTTTTGTCATAAAAATTAACGGTGACTGCTCCGCCTCTGTCCTCGGTGGTTTTTGGTCCAAACAAACGGACGAGAGGTTCACCTGTGCTATGTTTCATTGCAGTTAAATTATCTAAGAGCCACCCTGTTAATGTTTTGACTCTTTCACTGATGACATCATAGCCAATTGATTCGATATGTTTAAGTCCAATTTCAATGGCAGGGATATTTAAATAATCCAATGTGCCATCTTCAAATGCTGGTGCGCCATCAGCGAGATAATATTTATCGCCCTGCACCGATGCGACTGTAATTGTCCCACCTGCAAACCAGGGACGATGTAATTTTGCCAAAGCAGATTTTCTGGCAATCAATGCACCGAGTCCAGTGGGATAGCCAAAGATTTTATAAAATGAAATTGGAACAAAATCTGGTTTGACTTTGCTTAAATCTAATTTGCTAGTTGGAACAAACGCCGCCGCATCCAGTAAAACATCCCAACCGTGTGAATGAGCGAGTTCAATCCACTCTAATGGATGTTTGACAGATGAAAAGTTTGATTGTGCGGGATATGCAAAAAGATTATGACCAGTTTGAGATGGCTTACTCAACTCGACGTTAAGTTGTGAAGCGTCTACCCGCATGTCTGGCAACATGACGGGAATATAAGTCACATCACCGCCACGCGCATGTGCAAATTCGCGAATCCCATTCACAGAATT
>DQGV01000458.1:5723-6004 GCA_003524705.1 Anaerolineae bacterium
GTTAAAAGATAACGACCATTTGCAAACGGATACGACTCGCCCACAAGTTTTAACGCGCCGCTAGCATTCAGCGTGAAGATGGCGAGATATTCATCAGGGTCTGCGTTGAAAAATTTTAAAATATATTCACGCGCACCTTCAACCAGATGCGTTGCGGCAATAGATGTTGGGTTGGTTGAATGTGGATTTCCAAAAACATTTTCACTCAAAAGTTTTTGATGCTTCTTGATTTGCGACTCAGCATAAATCCCGCCGCCTGTGTAATCGAGATAAATATGTTC
>DQGV01000128.1:0-6348 GCA_003524705.1 Anaerolineae bacterium
TATTAAGTGCCACAATTTTGTTGAGCATTTTCACTGGTGGAATTTTAGGGTTTCGAGCTGTATTCTTACAAGTGAAACAATCTATGTATATTGAAGCGGCGAAGGCGTATGGCGCAAGCAATATGCGGATTATTTTCAAATATTTAATTCCACGCATGATTCCGTTGTTGATTCCCGGTCTTGTGCAATCGGTACCTGCGTTTGTATTTCTTGAAGCATCTTTAGCAGTGATTGGCTTAGGTGACCCAGTCTTACCCACATGGGGAAAAATTATTCAAGATGCTAATTCAAACGGCGCATTATATAAAGGTTATTACTACTGGGTGCTTGAACCAGCCGCATTATTAATTGTTACCGGACTTGCATTCGCTGTATTGGGTTTTGCCTTAGATAGAATTTTTAATCCGAGGTTGAGGGATGTATGAGTGTGGTTAAAACTCAAGAGTTGTTAAGGATTGAAAATTTAAATTTACATTTCAGAACAACCAAAGGAGTTGTACAAGCTGTTGACGGTGTAGATTTTGAACTCAATACAAACCGAGCTGTTGTGATTCTCGGCGAATCTGGTTGCGGAAAAACTTCTTTATCCAAAGCATTGCTTCGCATTTTGCCGCGTAATGTAGAAAAATATTCAGGCAATGTATTTCTCAATGGCGCAGATGTGATGGCATTGGATGATGAAGAATATCGTCAAAATGTGCGTTGGGTGAGTATTTCATTAGTTCCACAAGCGGCGATGAATGCATTGAATCCAGTCATCAAAGTTGGAGAACAAGTGGCTGAACCTGCCATGCTTCATTTAGGAGTAAGTAAAACAGAAGCATTGGGTATTGTGCAAAAAATGTTTCAACATGTCGGTGTGCCTTTAGATTTTGTAGAACGTTATCCATTTGAATTAAGTGGTGGAATGCGTCAGCGCGTAGCCATTGCAATGGCGTTGGTCACATCGCCCAATTTGATTGTCTTAGATGAGCCCACATCCGCTTTGGATTTGTTGACTCAAGCCAACATTATGAATGTTCTCAAACGCATCAAACGGGAATTGGGGACATCGTTCATTTTAATTACGCATGATATTGCAACCTCCAGTGAATTAGCAGATGAAGTTGCGATTATGTATGCGGGTCAAATTGTGGAAACGGGTGATGCAAAAGATTTCTTTCCCGCTCCGCTTCATCCTTACTCACAAATGTTGATGGCAAGTGTGCCGAGGCTTCGTAGTGAATCAGACCCGATATTTATTACAGGACAGCCACCGAGTTTAATGAATCCACCAAGTGGATGCAGATTTGCAGCACGTTGCCCATTCCGATTTGAAAAATGTAGTCAAGAACCACCTGTTTTTCAAAAAGGAAATCGCAAAGTGAAATGTTGGTTACATGAATGAAAGATGGGATACAAAATGTCTAACTTTGCTTTATATGATGTTCTATATATCTTCAAAGATATTCACAAGGTAGTCCTTGAATTTGGAGAAGGATTAACTGAAGACCAATTACGTTGGAGACCTAGAGGCTACAGCACCTCTATTGGGTTTCATCTTTGGCATTTGGCGCGTGAAACAGATTATTTACGCGCCATTATTTTGGAACGCAATCCACAACTCGGCGTAGACTTTGGTGACTCGACTGAGATTTGGGCGAAAGATAATCTTGCAAAAAAATGGGGCTTCCCGACTGAATTAAATGCAACAGTTGGCACAGGATTAAGCGACGAAACCGCTTCGGTGTTGCCAATTCCGCCCAAAGATGAATTGATAGATTATCTCAAACGTTCGTATGGAGCATTGCAAGAATTCGTGAAATTGTTAGATGAAAAATATCCGAACTTTGAGAATTTAGATGACGATATGAAAAAGAGATTACAAAATATCCGTTTGAATTTGCTTGTTTTTCTTTCACACGATTGCCGTCACCTCGGCACGATGGAATGTTTGAAAGGCTTGCAAACAGGCTTTGGTTCTGCCACAGAAAAAAGAGGATGAATAGGAACACCACACATGATGACCGAAATTCAAGAAGCGAAGAGAATGTCTCCAAAAATAAAAGAAAATAAATCTGTTTTATTATCTATCAAAGATTTGCATGTTTGGTATGAATTGCGTCGCTTTGGGTTTGGGTCTGCAGGGCATGTTAAAGCAGTGGATGGTGTCAGTTTTGATTTGGCACAAGGCGAAACAGTGGCAGTGGTGGGTGAGAGTGGATGCGGAAAATCGAGTTTGATGAAAACGATTTTGGGAATCAATATTCCAACCAGTGGTGAATTAATTTTTGAAGGAAAAAATTTAGCGCATCTTAAACATGATGAGTTAAGAAAATATCGTTTTGATATTGGGTACGTGCAACAAGACCCGTATGCGGCATTACCGCCTTTTATGAGCGTCCAAGAAATTTTAGAAGAACCGTTAATTATCAGTGGTGTGAAAAATAAAGAAGAACGATTACAACGCATTCACAAAACGATGACCGAAGTGAAACTTCATCCAGTGGATGATTTTATTCATAAATTTCCGCACATGTTAAGTGGTGGTCAGCAACAACGTGTGGTAATTGCGCGCGCGATGATTTTAGAACCGAAAATGATTGTTGCTGATGAACCTGTGTCCATGCTGGACGCATCTGTGCGTGTTGAAATTTTGAAATTATTAAAAACATTACAAGAAGAACATAAACTCACGGTCATTTATATTACGCATGATTTATCCACTGTAAAATATTTTTCAGCCAGAATTTTTGTGATGTATGCGGGAAATCTCGTTGAAAAATCTGAAACGCGAACTTTGCTTAAAAATCCTTTGCATCCTTATACGATGGCGTTGCTTGCCGCAACTTCTGACCCTGATGCCGCCAATGCTGAATCAGATAAAGACATTCCACCTGGCGAGCCACCGAGTTTGGTCAACCCGCCAAAGGGATGTCGTTTTCATCCACGTTGTGCCAAAATGATTCAAGGTTTGTGTGATGAAAAAGAACCACCTGATTTTGAACCTGAACCGAATCATCTGGTGGCATGTTGGTTGTATCAATGATGAATGCACGCTTCTTACTTACCTTCGGCGTGATTCTGATGATGGGCGGCATTGTGCTACCCTTCTTGATGATTATTAAACTTATTGAAGCCACATTCTTTTTAAGTTTTCTATCTTGGGGTATTTCTACACTTGGTTTGGCATTCGGTACAGTCGGATTTACGTTGTGGAATAGAAATAACAAACGTTAATTGTTGTTTTTATCCAACGCACGAAAGCGATGAATAAAGTAAATCGCAAGCCCAAATAAAATCACCGCGTTGGCTTGATGTAGCAAAGCCACAACAATATTGACATAAGATAAAACGGTGAATATGCCTAAAAGCATTTGTAAAACGATAATGCCAATCAACCATTTCACCCCGTTTTGAATATCAGCGGAGTAATTGTTCTTTTTGACAATGTAATACAAAACTGGCATCAAAATTAAAATCGTGAATCCAAACCAACGATGAATAAAGACAATCGTTTGGGGTGACTCGAGAATATTAATCCATGAATTGAACAAATTTGGTGGAATTAATTTCCCAAACATCAGGGGCCAAGTATCAGACACGTGACCTGCTTTCAAGCCTGCTGTGAATCCGCCGTAGATGATTTGAATGATGATTAAAACAAACCCAAGCAAAGAAAGTTTAGAAGGTAAAGACCATTTTGCTTTTTGATATTCAAAACCGTATTTATGACCCAATGCTGTCCATAAGGCAATGCCGAATAAAGCCAATGCCAAAGATAAATGAAGTGTCAAATTGAAATGACTCACAGAAGGTCTATCTACAAGTCCGCTGGCGACCATAATCCAACCTGCGAAGGCTTGCGAGATGAATAACATGCCCATCACAAAATACACGCCAAATTCTTTGAATGGAATTATCTTTTTGAATAAGAAATAAAAAACGGGAATGGCATAAAACAGACCTGCTAAACGCGCAATCGTGCGATGTGTCCATTCAATCCAGAAGATGTATTTATATTCTTCTAAAGTCATACCTTTGTTAATTAATTGATATTCTGGCGTTTGTTGATATTTTTCAAACTCGGCTTGCCAATCGTGGTACGCCATAGGTGGAACTGAACCACTGATTGGATTCCATTCTGTGATGGAAAGTCCAGAACGGGTGAGGCGGGGGAATCCGCCGAAAGAGACGAGGAAAGCCACGATGAAGCAGAAGATGAACAACCAGTTCATCACAGTTTTGTTTTGGGTTTGGGGCATGAAAATTTCTCCGAAGTGAAGTGTGAGGATTGTATTCTAATGGAATTAATCAGGTGTTAGAAAATATGAGTAGGGATACGGCGTCGCCGTATCCCTACAATGTTGAAAGTTAAATAAAAGATGTATGAAACAGAATCAAGTTTCCCCGTAAGCATGAGGCGTTTTATCCATTCCGCATTTGATTTAATAATGCTCGATAATCTTCCACATTGGGTGGGTTCATCAAAACAATTTGATTGATGACTTCCATAGCGCCTGATTTATCACCTTTTTCTAACAAACTTTCACCGAGAGCATCCAGCATAGGAATAGCTTCATTCATGCGACCCATGCGTGCCAGCAAAGCGGCAAGTGTGCGTTTGAGCATTTCTTGTTCGGGATGTTCACGTACAAGTTCTTCAAGGAAACCATGCGCAAGTTCTGTTTTGTTTTGGCTTTCAAGATGTGTAATGTAACCATCCAATTCATTGAAGGCTTTATCTGCTTGCCCCATGCGTAAATTTAACTCGATAAGTTGTTTACGGGCTGAGTCATCATCAGGGGCAAGCGTGCGAATTTGTTCATACACACGCACGGCTTGTTTCCAATCCAAGCGTTGCATATCAATGTCTGCCATGCGTTGTAAAATGTGAACATTCCATTCACGGTTGGCGTTGCCTTGTTGCACCAAACGCAATGCCGTTGTATATGTTTTTCGTGCCATATCCAATTCTGCCAAACGATAATAAATGCCAGCCAGTTCAAGATATTCTTGAATGGCATCATCCAATTGACCACGCGCCACGAGTTGGTCAATTAAACGATTGCGTGCGCTTAAATCCATTGGAGAAATTTGAATAATGCGGCGTAATAATTTTGCGGCTTGTTGCACTTCACCACGCACACTATACGATTGTGCAACAACACCAAACTTTGCAATTGCATCTGCAGTGTGACCTTCTTGCACAAGCAAATCACCCATCAATGTATGTAATGGAAGATAGGTAGGTGCCGATTGAACTGCTTCGTAGGCTTCATCCATTGCCGAACGTAAACTACCCATGCGTGCCAGTTGATTGATGCGGTTCATTGATTCCAAAACCGAACTGGATTGTGCTTGCAAAATCACTTCTGCTAACGGGGCAATATAATCGCCTTCTTGCTTTGGCATTTGCTCACGTGTTTTTTGTAATTGCTCGCGCCAATCAGGACGCAACAATAAATTATGCACATTGTCGCAGATTTTTCGGAGCACGTTTTCATCTTTTTGATTTTGCAACGCTTCAACCAACGGTTCATACTGTTGACTAATATCGTCAGCATACTCTTCGGGGACACTTTGTGAATCTGCCAATTTGAGTGCTTCTAAATATTCCAATGCCGCTTCACTAACATTTGATTTTTTCATCAACATTTGACCCAACAACAAACGTGAGCCAAGTGCATAATCTGTATGCTTGACGGCATTTTGTAAAAAGCGTTGAGCGGTTTCATAACGCTCACCTTTGAAACGTAATAAACCTAAATTGAAAAATAAAGCAGGATGTTTAAAGCCAGCACTTAACGCGCCTTCCATTTCTTCGGCGGCTTGAGTCTCATTGCCTTTGGATTGTGAATCAATGGCTTGCCCTAAATGCAAAATAACTTTGGTTTGTTCTGCATTTTGCAAAGAGACTCCGCCAGTGCCTTTCATAATCGCAGAAAGTCCACGGCGTTCTTGTGCGGCAGGGGATTCATCTGAATATTCAAAAAGCAATTCCGCAAGTTGAGTCAATGCTTTTTGACGTGCCTCAGCGATTGGGTCAAGTCCAGATGATGCTTTTTGTGGTTTTTGTAATTGCTTGACCTGCGCCATACGAATCGGACCCGTTCCACCTTTGCCGCGAATCGGCTTAGGAAGTAATTGTCCGTTTTTTAATAAAGTTTGAGCTTGTTTAACTTCAGGGCTATTGGGCAAGAGTGATAAGGCTTTGTTTACCATCTCTTGTGTTTTTTCCATGTTGCCTGCACGTTGAATAATGCTAGCAATGGCAAGATATTCCGTCACTGCTTGTTGAGCATGACCTAATCTTTCATGCACTTGCGCGAGACGTGAATGGGCAATTGCATTTTCAGGGTTAATGCT
>DQGV01000128.1:6561-6792 GCA_003524705.1 Anaerolineae bacterium
AATTGCATTTTCAGGGTTAATGCTTGTCACATGCACCCAGTTTTCTAATGCTTTTTCAGTGTCACGTTGTTTTAGATATAAATCGCCAGCCTTGATTGCAAAATCCATGGCGGCTTTTAAGTCACCGACGCGTTCAGAAAGTTGACCGACTTTTTCCATAGACACAGGATCATCGGGAGAAATTTCTACAGCCCGTTTATAAATTTGTAGGGCTTCATCCACTTGATTTAA
>DQGV01000326.1:0-1316 GCA_003524705.1 Anaerolineae bacterium
GTGTAAAAAGCCGCATTCAGATAACCGACGCCGAAATTAATTCCATCCGGTGTTTGCAACTTCCATTCGGAGCGAAAGGAGCCATCTGTTGTAGGTGCAGTTAATACCAAAGAAATGGGTACTGTTTGTCCGGGACCGGTAATTTGAGGCAAATTATATACATATCCACCACCTAAAACATTTCCATCCCAAAACACGATTTTATAATTTGTATCCCAAACACAATTACTAGTGTTAGTGATATACCAAGTTTTGGTAAACTGTTCGCCCGGTTTGAAAATTGTGCCATCAACAATAGTTTCATCTTGTAGGCTGGCACTCGCACAACCAAAATTGGAAGAACCACTTGGAGCAGTTGGTGAGATAGATGTAGGTAAAGAAGTTGGTAATTGATATGGTGTTTGTGTTGGAATCAAAGTGGATACAGGCGCTTCTGTACTTAAGGGTTGGCTTGCATTTTGCGCGGCCACAGTTTCTGCCACTGCGGTTTGGATAGCCATTTCAGTATCTGCGTTCCCGCAGGCTGAAAAGATTAAACCAATGATAGTTAATGTAGCAAAGACAAAATATTTTCTTGATTTGAACATTTTTTTCCTTTCATTCACAAAAGATTATACTGTTAAATAAAAGCACCCGGAGACCGAGTGCTTTAACTTCACATAGAAAATTAATATTCTCTATTGATATGTAACAATTAACTTAATATTTCCAAATCTCACCATATCAGCAGTGCCATTTATGGTTGGGTTTGGAGACTTAAATTGTAACCTTAATTGTAGTCTCGAACTCCCCACTGCACTTTGAACGAGTGTTTTCATGTCGGCATTTTCAAAGACAGAACTCAATTCACCTGCCCCACACCAACGAAGATATGCGCCACTAGGATCCCCATTGGGAACATAATCTCCAGCATCAAGTGTGCCATAATTTTGAGCATATGCACGCAAACATCCATCGCTTAAACTCCATGGATTGCCTAATGTGTCATAGCCACTAAAATCAACCTCTACCTTTACAATCGTTGCACCTGCCGGTATAGCAGACATATCAAAACTGACGAATGCTTGCACAGCTTCATTAGAATTGTTATCTCCAACATTTGGATTGGGGTTTGTAGAACCAGAAGAAGTAACAAACCCATCCTCATTTGTTAAGTTGTTTAGAATAACTTGAGCGATAGCAGGTGGCAAGGTATTTGTAGGTGCTGCAACTTTTATTTCTACATAAAATGCTCTACCTTGATACCCACTGACAATTGGGACAAGTACATTGCTGTTTGTAACGAGTCGCCAATAGCCACGATAAGTTCCAGCGGT
>DQGV01000326.1:1672-3598 GCA_003524705.1 Anaerolineae bacterium
CCGCTGTCAAACACTAATGAGTATCCGCTCCATGCACAGGCTCCGATATTTTTGAGTCTCCACTTTTTATTAAATGTTTGACCAGGATTCATGACAGTTCCATCTGGTATGGTGACGTCGGTAACAAATTGTGCGAGTGGGCAATTGGGTGTTGCAGTGGCGGCTGGCGTATTTGTGAATACAGGGGATGGAATTGGAGTTAATGTGGCTGGTCCAGATGCGGTTGCTGTGAAGATAGGTGTGGCATTTGCAGGTGTTGCGCTAAGCAACGCTTCGACTGTTTGCGCCGCAGCTGTGGAACTTAACCCTTGACCTTGGTCATCGGTTGGGAGGTTACAGGCACTAAGAAATAATATCAATATGAATAATACATTGAAGAGGCGTGTTTTTTTCTTCATCTTTTCTCCTTCAATTTGATATTTTACCGCAGGATGATATTTGTTCTATCCCTCCTAGTTCTTATAACAAAATCCTAAAGGCTAAGAGAAACCTTTAGGATTTTGTATCAAGTTAACCCGAAGTAAGAGGCGATTTATTTTTCGTAGGGTTGACCATCTGCGGCTGGGGGAATCGCTCTGCCGACGACACCTGTCAAAATAATCATGGTCACGATGTAAGGTGCCATTAATAAAAATTCTGATGGAATTGGAACGCGTAAAATTTGGAGTTTGACTTGGAGAGAATCTGCGAAGCCAAAAATGAGTGATGAGGCAAATGCGCCAATTGGACTCCATTTGCCGAAAATTGTGGCGGCAAGACCAATGAAACCTTTGCCGGCAGTCATTAATTCATCGAAACGACCAACGGAACCAATGGTGAAATAAGCCCCACCTAAGCCTGCAACCATACCGCCTAGAATTACATTGACATAGCGGGTTAAGTACACATTGATACCAAGTGTATCTGCGGCTTTGGGGTGCTCACCGACTGCGCGTGTGCGAAGACCCCAAGGTGTGTAGAACAGTAAAATGTGCATGAGTACTACGAGAATCAACATGAGGTAAACAATAATGTTGTTTTCAAAGAGTGTTGGTCCAAGTACTGGGATTTTTGAAAGATATGGAATAGAGATAATTGGGAAAGTTCCAGAGTTATTGAGAGTGTCTGTTGCGCCTTGTAAATATTTTGAACTAAAGAAAGAAGTGAAGCCTGCTCCGATGATATTAATAGCAACGCCACTTACGGTTTGGTCAACTTTGTAACGGATGACGAGAAAAGCATGAAATGCGGCAACCAAGCCTCCCAAAAGAATGGCGGCGATTAATCCAACATATAAATTTTGAAACATGGTTGCAGTGACTACTGCAATTTGGGCTGTCATTAACATAATGCCTTCAATACCAATATTAATCACGGCGGCACGTTCGCTGATGACACCACATAATGCGGCAAGGGCAATAGGTGTAGCCCGAACGAGTGAACTGCTTAACATGCCGGTTAGGTTGAAAGATTTATCTTGTGCCGCCCAAGTGAGGAATGCGGTTACAAATGTAAATGCAATGATGCCAATTAATAAACCTGTAGACTTTACACCTCTAGCCAGTTGATATGCGCCAGCAAAAATGACAATTCCTACCATCAGATAAATTGTGCCTTGGGCAGGGACAACTAAATCTGATACTTGGATGGCTTGTGAACCTAAAAGATTCAAACCAAATGTGGTTTGTGCGCCAGGGATTGCATTGATACCAAAAAACAAATAAATTAGTATACCGACGACTAACAAGGTCATACCGTATGAAATACGTTTACGCTGTTCAAGAGCTGTTGTGTTGGTTTGTATGGTTGTATGTGTCATGCAAGCCTCATTTATTTACCCCAACCGCGGGTTAACACTATCTCTTCTACTTTGAGAGATTCGATTCGATATAACCAACGGATTATGGCAGGCGCGGCGATGAACACAATCACCAAGCCTTGAATAAT
>DQGV01000072.1:0-442 GCA_003524705.1 Anaerolineae bacterium
TCTAAATTCACTTTCAAACCAAATCTTGCCGCCTTGTAGCTCAATCAAATTTTTCGTAATGCTCAAACCCAAGCCAGTGCCAGGTGCTTCACGGATTTTCTCATCCGCCGAGCGGAAGAACTTGCTGAATAATTTTTCTTGGTCTTCGGGTGTCATGCCCAAACCATTGTCCTGTACTTTGATTTGAATCATACTGTTCGCTTGCATGGCTTCAACCTGAATGACGCCACCTTCGGGCGTATATTTATTCGCGTTGCTGATGAGGTTCGTGAGGATTTGTGATAAGCGGTTGCGGTCACATAAGGCTTTTGGCAGACCCGCTGGCATATCCAATATGACTTTTTGTTTCTTCTGCTCAATTTGTGTACGCGTGAGGTTGACCACTTCATCGGCGACATCCCACACAGGCACAGAGCGTGGCTCAATGCGGATGTTACCACTT
>DQGV01000072.1:654-3351 GCA_003524705.1 Anaerolineae bacterium
GGCTCAATGCGGATGTTACCACTTTCGATGCGCGAAATATCAGCAAGGTCAGAGACCAACGTTGCCATGCGATTTACATTGTTACGAATGGTGGTCAAAAAGTTGGCTTGATTTTCATTCAATTCACCTGTCGCACCAGATAACATCAAATCACTATACCCTTTGATAGATGTCATCGGAAGTTTTAGCTCATGGGATACAACCGATACAAATTCCGTTTTGGATTTATTCGCCTCAATCGCTTCATCTCTCGCCTCAGCAAGCTCTTGTGTCCTCTGCTTGACCCTATCCTCAAGTTGAGTATATGACTCGTTTAAATGTTGGGTCATTGTGTTGAAGTTCTCACTCAGCAAAGTAATTTCATCTTTGAACAACACATAAGAAGTCGGCACTTGTTGCGTGAAATTGCCTTGACTAATATTCGTAGTCGCTTCGGTCAACTGCACCAGCGGGCGGGTGAGTGTGACAAACGCGGCAATCCAAAACCATAAGGCGGTGAGTGCAAACACACCAGTCACCGTGAACAGAATCGTTTGTATGCTTCGGTTGAGATTAAACAGTTGGTCAATTGGTTGAGCGACAATCACAAAGCCTTGCTCAATACCAGAAACGGTTAAAGTATGACCTAACATGCGATATTCGGTGTTGTCTGCATACGTGACGTTTAGTGCAGGGTCGGTAGCACTATTCAACCAACCACTATTGATTAACGTCTCATAACCTGTGGCATTATCAATCGTGGAGATAATGATGGCATTGTCTTTGACTATCGCCACATCGGTATTGATGATTTGACTGATGTTCTGAATATAGGCGTCATCCATATAAAAGGCAGTTAACACCACGCCTAACAAACGATTGGTGATGGGTTGATAGACAGGCGCAACGCCAATCACTTGTGAGCCTTGCGGAGCAATTGCCACATTGCTCACGGCTTGACCTTCTGTGAGAGCCTGCCTAATTAATTCTTCTCGAATGCGTAAGGCATCTTCACTGACTTGTAACCTGCGCGTGACGTTTGGACCGCCATAAAAGAAGGCTTGGTCGCCTGATTCAAAATCTGCTGAATACAAAGACAGTTCTTGTAAGCCGAGCTCATCTTTGATGGCGAGCAACGAGTCAGCAGAGGAATCATCAATGAACATGTCTGATACTTCGGTTTGTTTCGAGAGCAGAGCGGCGTTGTTGCGTGCTAAGACCTCCGAGTTGGCAATCAGTGCACCGACAGAATCGGCAATTTCACTCAAACGGCGGTCGGCTTCTTCTTCTACCCGCCCAGAGATGATTTGATTGGTAAGCGGAGAAAGCACCAACACCAATAATAGAATCGTCAACGCCAATGGGAAGACCAACTTGGCTTGAATGTTTAAATATCGTTCTCTAAACAACTTTTTCAACGCCTCCATGCGACCTTACCCAATTCTGCGCTTGTTGAATAACCAAAAGCCTACTGAAACAGCACCCACAATAAAGACTGCTACTGCCACCAATATCCACGGAGAGGTGAGCGGACTTGCTGTGGGCTGAGAAAATTCTTCCGCAGGCAGAACAACCATAAAGTCGGGGTTAAGCGAAGCGGCAGGGATTTGATTCTCCACCGCGGGCAAATCATTCTTCAAATAGTAAACAACCGCATCAGCATCCTCAGGGGTTAAAGCAGAATAGGCGTACCACGGCATCAAAATTAATCGCCTGCCATCTTTGCCAATGCCTGCTAACAAAGCACGCTTCACTTCCTCATCTGTCCACGTGCCGATACCTGTTTCGTCATGCGGGGTGATGTTGCCCCCGTACACAATACCCCACGGACCTTCATACGGCTGACGACCCGCCAAATGCATTTCCAGGATGGGTGCACCAGTATTCGGGTCAATTGGTGTGTGACAATCAGCACAGCCCATGATGTGATTGACGAGATACGCGCCTCTTGCCAAAGGGTCGGCAGGGTCGGGCGCTGTGATGCCATCTTGATAGGGAAGCACGGGCATGCCCTCGGTACTGACGGTTTTCTCTGGCACTTCATTGCGGACTGGTGGAAGAGACTTCATGTAAGCGATAATGTCTTCTAAATCTTGGTCTGCCATGCCGTTGTAGATGTGATAAGGCATGACGGGAAAGAGCACTTCACCTTCGGGTGTGACGCCACTTTTGATAGCGAGTTTGATTTGCTCATCTGTCCACAAGCCGATGCCGGTCTGCTCATCCATGGTGATGTTTCTAGTGTAAACCACACCTGCCGGACCCAGAGGAAACGCCCGCCCGCCTGCTAGCAGTTTGGTGGAATCCATCGCCAGATTGCCTTCAAAAGCAATGGTTTGGACTTGTTCAAACGTCATCGTTTGAGGATTTTGATATTCAGGCTTATCCGGCGTATGGCAAGAGGTGCACCCGGCAATCGTGGCGAGGTATTCGCCACGTGAGACGGGGTCATCACTTTGTAGGGGATGAGAGGCTTCGGCTGGCTGGGCAAGTTGAAACACGGCAAGAGCCGCGAGGCACAGCGCCAGTTGAAATAATAAAAAATTCCGCATGGTGTTTCTCCTGATGGTACGGTAGGGGCGAGGTCGTCTCGCCCAATTGGGCAGGATAACCCTGCCCCTACAAAATAATGAATAAATTATACAACCCTGCTTGTGAAAAGCACTATGCAATTTTGATAACAAATAAGTACTAGTACAAAAACTTCCGAAGCCTTTG
>DQGV01000054.1 GCA_003524705.1 Anaerolineae bacterium
TTACAGCAGGAACAATAAGTTTCATCATAGACCATTGGCCCTGTTTTATTGGTGTTCCAGTTTGTGATTAGTTAGATTGTGTTATAAAAAGGGGATGAAAAAAATTTTTATCATTGGATTTTCAATCCTAATCAGCGCTTGCAATTTAGGGACTCAACCTCCCACAGCAGAATCTATTTCGACACAAACGCCTCTTCCTACCCTTCCGCCTGCTACAGCAACTGAAACATTAGTCTTCACCCCAACCTCTCAACCCACGCCTGAGCCTCCGCCTTTATACTTCACTGATGAATTTACAACTGATTCTACCTACTGGGATTTTTTGCAAACAGGCGGAATAAATCTCCCCACCACAACCTTTGAAAATGATTCATTGCGTGTTGATATTTCCTCACCCGATACATGGATGATTGGCATCCACAACGCGCATATTTATAACAATGTATTTATTAAAACCAAAGCCAATATCACATCTACAGGTTCATTTGGATTAATTTGCCGTTACAACGAAAATGGATGGTATGAATTTAATATCTACAGTGACGGAACGTATAACCTCTTATACGGAAAGCAATTAACAGAAGGCATTGCTAAATATATTCCTCTTAGCACCGAGTTCAGCGGGCATATTGCACCTTCTAGTGAAATTGGCTTACATTGCCAAGATAATTCTCTTTTGCTGTATGTGAATAACAATTTGGTAAGACGAGTAGATGTAACAAATTATGGTTTAGGCGAAGGACACATAGGAATTTCAGCCTCTTCGGTAACAGAATCGCCTATCAGCATTAATTTTGAGTGGGTACAAGTCAGTGAATAAATAAGTGCCAATAAAATTTCTATATTTCGTTAACAATTTTCTTGCATAATTCGCTTAAGATAGGAACATAAATTTTGAGGTTGCTTTGCGCAAATAACAAAAACGCGCTCGCAATGACATGATTAAATGTAAGGAGTTCTCTTATGGGCAAAATTATAGGCATTGACTTAGGTACGACAAACAGTGTGGTGGCTGTGATGGAAGGTGGTACACCCACAGTGATTACAACTGCCGAAGGCGGGCGTATTGCTCCGTCGGTTGTGGCGTTCAACAAAAATGGTGAACGTATGGTTGGGCAAACTGCCAAACGCCAAGCAGTCATAAATTCAGATAACACTATCTATTCTATTAAAAGATTCATTGGTCGTCATTTTGATGAAATTGAATCTGAACGAAATATGGTTCCTTATCAAGTTGTGAAGGGAGCCAGCGGCGATGTGCGCGTGAAGATTCCCGTCAATGGAAAAGAATATTCACCCCAAGAAATAAGCGCAATGGTGCTGAGCAAGTTGAAGTCAGATGCTGAAGCGTATTTAGGTGAAAGTGTCACACAGGCTGTGATTACAGTCCCAGCTTATTTCAATGATAGTCAACGCCAAGCGACAAAAGATGCAGGCAAGATTGCTGGACTCGAAGTGTTGAGAATTATCAACGAACCGACCGCTTCTGCTCTTGCGTATGGCTTGGATAAAAAGAAAAACGAAAAGATTCTTGTCTTCGACTTGGGTGGTGGTACATTCGATGTATCAGTGCTTGAAGTTGGCGAAGGTGTGATTGAAGTTAAATCTACCAATGGTGATACGCATCTTGGTGGTGATGATTGGGATCAAAAGATTACCAATTGGGCGGCAGATGAATTTAAGAAAGACCAAGGCATAGACCTAAGAAATGATAAGCCAGCCTTACAACGTTTGCGTGAAGCCGCTGAAAAAGCAAAGATTGAACTTTCGACCGTGATGGAAACAGAAATTAATTTGCCATACATCACTGCCGATGCAAGCGGACCCAAACATTTGCAATTGAAATTAAGCCGTGCAAAATTTGAGCAAATGACAGAAGATTTGTTAGCGCGTTGTCGCACACCATTTGAAGCCGCGTTAAAAGATTCTGGTTTATCTGCTGACCAACTTGATGAAGTTGTCTTAGTGGGTGGTTCGACTCGTATGCCAATGGTTACGGATTTAGTTCGCAAGTTAACCAATGGCAAAGAACCAAACAAAGGTGTGAACCCTGATGAAGTTGTTGCCATCGGTGCGGCAATTCAAGGCGGCGTGCTTGGTGGTGAAGTTAAAGATATTTTGTTATTAGATGTAACTCCACTTTCTTTAGGCGTTGAAACAATGGGCAGTGTGATGACTGTGATGATTGAACGCAATACAACCATTCCAGTTCGCAAAACGGAAACCTATTCCACTGCGGCAGATAATCAAACTGCTGTTGATATTCATGTGTTGCAAGGTGAACGCCCAATGGCAAATGACAACATGAGTCTTGGAAGATTCAGACTCGATGGAATCCCACCGGCTCCACGCGGCATTCCACAAGTCGAAGTGACTTTTGATATTGATGCCAATGGCATTTTGAATGTAACTGCAAAAGATAAAGCCACTGGTAAAGAACAAAAAGTGACCATCACTGCTTCAACCAACTTGAACAAGAACGATATTGAACGCATGGTGCAAGAAGCCAAACAAAATGAAGCGGCAGATAAAAAACGTCGTGAAATGATTCAAATCAAGAATGATGCTGATAACCTCGCATATCAAATTGAAAAATCATTGCGTGAGTTAGGTGATAAAGTTCCTTCGGCTGAAAAGGCTTCGATTGAAACAAAAGTCAATGAACTCAAACAAGCCGCACAAGGTGATGATGTTGAAAATATCAAAAAGTTAACTGAAGAATTACAACACACCTTCCATGCTTTGAGTCAACAAATGTATGCACAAGGACAAGGTCAACAACCACAACCCGAAGGTGGACCTGCACAAAGTCAAGATGGCGATGTGATTGATGGTGAAGTGAAAGAGTAAGACGTGAAGCGTAATGCGTAAAAATTAGTAATACATAAAAGACTCTATTGATAAAAAACAATAGAGTCTTTTTGTTATATAATCTTTTC
>DQGV01000470.1 GCA_003524705.1 Anaerolineae bacterium
TGCTCTTCCGATCTTGACACTTTGAAAATCATTTACTTCTCTTTAGGCTATTCCACTCATGATTATCGTTTTTTGAAAGCTATCTCAGATGCTGGACATGAGGTTTATTTTGTTCAACTTGAAGGCAATCAAAGGCAAGTTGAGTCGCGTAATGTTCCTGAGAATGTCAATCAAGTGATATGGAAAGGCGGGCGAAAACCTTTTCAATGGAAAGATTTAATTTCTTTAACGCTTGACTTTCGACGTTTGACTCGTGAAATTAAACCTGATTTGATTCATGCGGGACCGATTCAAACTTGCGCCTTCTTGGTTGCGCTTTCAGGCTTTCACCCTACCCTGACAATGTCTTGGGGATTCGATTTGATGGAAGATGTGAATAAAAATAATTTTATGCCGCTAATTACACGTTACGTCTTACGCCGTACAGATTTTTTTACCAGTGATGCAAATGTAACCAGAGATAAAGCCATTGCCTACGGAATGAATCCAGACAAAACAATTGTCTTTCCATGGGGCGTAGATTTAGAACATTTTACACAGAAGAAAGAAGAACGAGGAAAGAAAGATGGTTTCATCTTATTCTGTAACCGTTCTTGGGAAGAAAGATATGGCGTGGATGTTTTAGCAAAAGCATTTGTTCAAGTTGCACAAAAACGTGATGATGTGCGTTTGATTCTTTTGGGTGGCGGTTCACAAAGTGCAAAACTTCGTCAGATTCTTCAGCGTGGTGGTGTGGAAGAATTTGTCACATTCGGCGGGCAGATTTCACAAAATGATTTGCCGAGTTGGTATCATCAAGCAGATTTATATATCTCGCCTTCACATGTAGATGGTTCATCTGTTTCGTTGATGGAAGCGTTAGCTTGTGGACTTCCATGCTTGGTTTCGGATATTCCTGCCAATAAAGAATGGGTTGTTGAAAATGAAAACGGTTGGTTGTTCAAAGATGGTGACGTGAATCATCTAGCAGAAAAAATTTTAATGGCGATGAGTCAGCGAGAGAAACTTTATCAGATGGGGCAAGCAGGTCGAAGGTCAGCAGAGAAGCGGGCGGATTGGAAAAAGAATGCTGAAGCGTTGATGAATGTCTATCGAAGTCTTGGAGAAAAAAATGTTAAGTAAAAAAGATTTGCTGAATGGTTTTTCAAAAATAAAAATCGAAAGCGATACGATTGTTGTGCATACGTCTTATAAATCTTTGGGCGGTGTGGAAGGCGGCGTGGATACGGTGATTGATGTGATGCAAGAGTTGATTGGTAAAGATGGGACTGTTTTGTTTCCTGCGTTTAATTTTCAATCATGGACGGAGACGCATTATTTTGATGTGATGGAAACGCCGTCGAAGATGGGTATGATTACGGAACAAGCGCGTTTGAGAGCGGATGCAAAAAGAAGTCCGCATCCGATTTATAGTTTTTCTGCTTTAGGCAAACGCGCGGATGAATTTGCAAATGCAGAAGATGTTGAGGCTTATGGACCAAACTCTGCATTTGCTTTGATGCATAAAATCAATGCGACGATTATCAGTATTGGACTTGATTTCAATAATTCATTTTCAATGCATCATTATATTGAATACAATGTCGGTTGTGATTATCGGCGCATCAAAGAATTTGCTGGGATTTATATGGGGTATGATAGAAAACCACAAATCAAAACGTATACGATGTTTGTGCGTAACAATGACCGCGTGAAAACATTTATCACGCCCGGTATGAATGATTTGTTACATGCAGGCGTGATTAAAGAAATTGAGGTTGGTACAGCGAAAGTGCATACCATGACTGCGAACGAATTTTTTGATAATATGTCCCCGATTGTGCGTGACCATCCTGAGAAGTTACATTATATTGAAGACCCCAAATATTAATTGTTGGTAGGGGCGAGGCATGCCTCGCCCCTACAGTAATAAATTATGAAACCCTACACCTCTCTCAAATCCATCCTCGCGGAATTTTATCCGTTGCATAGAACTTTGGTCTCTGATGACCAAGATAAAACGTTGGAAATCATTGGCTCATATATGCCTGATTCATCCAATTACACAATTGAGACGTATGCTCCGCTGACACCTGTGTGGACGTGGAAAGTGCCTGAGAGATTCGTTGTCCACGAGGCGTATTTGGAAATTGAAAATGGCGAACGTGTGATTGACTTCAAAAATAATCCGCTTCATATTGTCTCTTATTCATTACCAATAGATGGAACATTTACCTTTGATGAATTGCAACCGCATTTACATTTTAATGAGAAACGTCCACATACAATTCCATGGGTGTTTAAGTATTATGAGCGTGTGTGGGGATTCTGTTTATCTAAAAATGATTTTGATAAACTTCCACGAGATAAAAAATATCGCGCTGTGATTAAGACTGAATTTGTCACCGACCCGAAGCAAGGATTCAAAGTCGCAACAGCAGTTATCCACCCAGAAGGAGGCGTGAACGAATCCGCTGGGGAGATTGTTATTCAAACACATACATGTCATCCAATGCAAGCAAATGATGATGGTGCTGGAGTCGTCAGTGCAATTGAGTTGGCGCGAAGGCTGGCAGAAAATCCATTACCAGCGGGGTCAATGAGTGTGCGTTTTTGGTTTGGACCTGAAACGATTGGCACAATTGCTTGGTTGGCGCATAACGAAAATATGATTCAAAATTTTCGTGGCAGTATTTTTATGGAGATGACTGGCAACAAAAATAAAATTGCATGGCATCATTCGCGTCAACATCATCATGTGTTAGATAAAATTGCAAAATATGTTTTGAAAGATACTGAACATGAAGAAAGAAACTTTGCGGATTATCCGCCCAACGATGAACGCGTGATGAATGGACCTGGCGTAAATGTGCCCAGCCTTTCAATCAATCGCTGGCCCTATGATGAATATCACACTACCGATGATAACCTTGATATTATTCACGATGAAATGTTAAGTGGTGCAACAGATGTTGCCGAAAAAATTGTAAGAATTTTTGCCAGCAATTACATTCCAAAAAGAACTTTTCGTGGACCAGTTTTTCTCAGTGGAAATGGTCTGTGGGTTGATTGGCATGAAAACCTCGCCTTGAATCGTGCCATTGAAAAA
>DQGV01000174.1:0-3651 GCA_003524705.1 Anaerolineae bacterium
ATTGATATTTGGCAAAATTATTATAATGACGGTGAATCTGCAATGGTGATGGAGAAAACTTTATGACAGAATCCAAAGGACGTTTGCAAGAATTTGAAGCCCTGCGTGGATTATCCATTGTTTTATTGTTGGCTTTGCATAGTGAAGTTTTTGACCCGGGAATTTTCGGAAAAGGTACAGGTCCATTGGCAGGCTTGGTTGCATCATTTTTACTCGGTTCTTTTTTCTTTTTAGCGGGATACTTCACAGAGTTTTCAATTCAGAAAAATACAAGTTTGTTTTCATTTGTAAAATCAAAAGTGATTCGGATTTTCCCACCGTATTGGATTGCTTTGTTACTATTCGTCTATGGGATTGGGTATAGCCTAAGGCGATTCGACTTTGCAATTTATGCTCTTAACTTGCAAGCAATATTTTCTCCTGTATTTATCAAGCCATTGCTCACACTTTGGTATATCAGTATGTTGGTCGTGTTTTATATTATTTTTTGCATTATTTTGTTTAGTATTAAATCAAATTGGGGTGTTCTAATTGCATCCGTGATTTCATTCTTGATAGCCTACCTTCTAAATTTCAATATTGGTTTGTTTGACCCGCGTTTCTTTCAATATTATTTTATATTTTTAATTGGTGTGTATTTTTGTCGTTTTAACGAAATGCGAGAAAAATTGTTTTCACTCAACGTAACTTATAAGATTTTGCTTGCTATCATCACTGCCTTCTTGATGTGGCAAGTAGAAAGTTTCCCATTAACCAACTTTTTGTATATTGTTATTGCAGATGTGTTTATTTTGTCTTGGATTTTGCTATGGCTCGGAATCTTCCGCGCACAAATGGGGAGTTGGAAAATTTGGGCATTTCTTTCCACTGCTTCATTTTTTGCGTATCTATATCATCGTCCACTTTGGCATTTCTTGAATCAAATTCTTGGAATGGAAGCAGGTTTACAAAAAGTATTCTTTAACCTTTCTGTTGGCGCAATTCTTGCATTACTGATTGGTTATTTCCTGCAACGTGGATATGACAAGTTACTAGTTATGTTTCGGCTAAAATGATTGCATTAAATATGCAATTATAGATTTACTATCATCGGGTTTATAATCAGCCAATATGCTTGATGTCCTTGCCCGCCCCACATGGGTGCATACAAAACAGTCGTTACAAAAAATGGTGGATGAACTTGCCTCACAAACTCGTGTGGCAGTGGATACAGAATCAAATAGTTTGCATGCTTTCCGTGAACAAGTTTGCCTTTTACAGTTTTCCACTCCAAAAACCGATTATTTAGTAGACCCATTAGCACTTGATGATTTAAGTCCACTTGCTCCGATTTTTTCTAACCCGAATATTGAAAAAATTTTCCATGCCGCTGAATATGATTTGATTTGTTTACGCCGCGATTTTGGCTTTTCTTTTGCCAATATTTTTGACACAATGCAAGCCGCACGTGTGTTAGGGTATACAGCAGTAGGGTTAGACAAATTACTTGTTGATAAGTTCGGCATTCAAATAGATAAAAAACATCAAAAGGCAAATTGGGCGGCAAGACCTTTGCCAGAGGAACAAATCCAATATGCCATGTTGGATACACATTATTTAGCGGACTTGCGCGATGCGCTTGAAAAAGATTTGATAGAGAAAGAACGCCTCGGTTTTGCTTTAGAAGATTTTAAAAGACTTTGTAATGAAGAAACCAAACCGCGCGTGAATGGTGAATCTTGGGAACGCTTTTCTGGTAGAAAAGATTTATCTTTGCGAGAGTTGACGATTATTTCGTATCTATGTAAATGGCGAGATAAAGAAGCCGAACGATTAAATCGCCCGCCATATAAAGTAGTGATGGATGATGTCTTTATTGCTTTGGCGAAAAGCCCACCGGAGAAAAAAGTAGATTTATCAGCCGCGGGTTTGAGTGAAAAGCAAATTCGTTTGTGGGGTGAGGTAATTTTGAGAGCGGTGAAGCGTGGGGCTGAGAGTCCGTTGGTGCAACGCAAACAGACTGAACACAAGCAAGATGCGGTTCTTCGTCGCTTGGAGAAATTAAAAGCATGGAGAAAAAATCTTGGTTTGGAAATGAAAGTCGAATCAGATATCGTTTTACCAAAACCATATTTAGCATTGTTATCTGAAAAACCACCAAAAAGTTTGGAAGATTTAAGTTTGTTGATGAAAGATAGTCCGGCACGCTTTGAAAAGTTTGGTTTACAAATTTTGAAGGCCTTAGGAGTAAAACATGCGAATTAATTTTCATGGCGCGGCACATACAGTAACGGGTAGCCAGCATTTGTTGGAAGTCAATGGAAAAAAATTATTATTAGATTGTGGGATGTATCAAGGCAAGCGTAGTGAAAGTTATGAACGCAATTTGCATTTTCGTTACAACCCGCGTGATGTTGATGCTGTCATTCTTTCACATGCGCATATTGACCATTCGGGAAATTTGCCGAATCTGGTCAAACAAGGTTTTGAAGGTCCAATTTTTGCAACACGCGCTACAGTTGATTTAGCCAGTTTGATGATTGCTGATTCAGCACACATTCAAGAATCGGATGTGGAGTTTGTAAATAAAAAACGTGCTGAACGTGGGGAAGAACCAATTGAACCTTTGTATACGAAACAAGATGCTGAGGATGCTATCGCTTCATTTCAAGGGGTAGACTTTGATACGCCATTTCAGCCAATCTCTGGCGTGACAGCTCGTTTATTTGTGGCAGGTCATATTTTGGGTGCGGCGGGTGTTTCACTTCAAATTGAAGAAAATGGAAAGAAGACTCACTTAATTTTTTCTGGTGATATTGGACGAAACAACATTCCATTATTGAAAGACCCTGTTTTACCTGAACAAGCCGATTATTTAATTATGGAATCAACATACGGCGATAAAAAACATGACAATCCCGAACTTGCATTTTTAGAATTTCGTGATGTCGTCAAAAAGACGATTGAACGCGGTGGAAAAGTAATTGTGCCAGCCTTTGCAGTCGGGCGGACTCAAGAATTGGTGTACGACTTGAATCGCATGATGGCAAATGGGGATGTGAAACGCGTGCCAGTGTATGTAGATAGCCCTTTGGCTGTCAATGCAACGGATGTATTCAAACGCCATCCAGAATGTTTTGATGAAGAGACTCGTAAATTTGTTGAGGAAGCACGTCACCCTGCTTTAGATTTCAAAATGTTAACCTACATTCGTTCAGTAGATGAATCAAAAGCATTAAACGAGCGCACAGACCCGATGGTGATTATCTCCGCTTCGGGCATGGCTGAAAACGGACGCATTTTGCATCACATCAAAAATAATATTGAGCATCCGCAAAATACAATTTGTATTGTCTCATGGCAAGCACCGGATACATTAGGCCGCCGCCTCGCAGACCGTGAACTTGAAGTTCGTATTTATGGTGAAACCTACAAACGTAACTGCGAAATTGCGACAATTGGTGGTTTGTCTGGTCATGCTGGGCAAGATTTATTGGTTCACTATGCAACTAATATGAAAAAATCTCTCAAACAAGTTTTCCTTGTGCATGGTGAAGAAAAACAAGCCAGAACTTTGAAAGATTTATTGAAAGAACAAAAATTAAATAAAGTACATTACCCTGCCTTGCATGAGAGTGTGAATCTCTAATGTCGTTGCGAGGACGCTCTTGT